>VAYD01000095.1:6201-6660 GCA_005883905.1 Actinomycetota bacterium | reverse complement strand
CGCCGGGGTCGGCCCCGGCTCATCGGAGCGCGACTACGACGCGATCGGCGTGCCGTACGAGGAGCGCTGGGAGCGGTTCGACGAAGCCGCCGCCATCCTGCGCTCGCTGCTGCGGGACGAACCGCCACCAGAAACCCGCCGCCACTACGCCTTACCCGGCTCGCAGCTGGCGCCGGCCCCACGCCGACCGGGCGGAGTCCCGCTTTGGATCGGGAGCTGGGGCTCAAAGGCCGGTCTTCGGCGCGTCGCGCGCCTCGGCGACGGGTGGCTCGCATCCGCGTACAACACCGACCCCCAGGCCTTCAGCGCCGCAAAACAGTCGCTGTCCGATCAACTTGAGGCCCACGCCAGGGATCCCGATCGGTTCCCCAACGCGCTCGCGACGATGTGGACCTGGATCACCGAAGACGCCCGCGATGCGGACCGCGTGTTGCGAGACGTGCTGGCTCCGATGCTCAG
>VAYD01000095.1:0-6189 GCA_005883905.1 Actinomycetota bacterium | reverse complement strand
CAGCTGTGCATCGGACCAGCGGCGCAGTGTGCGGAGCTGCTCTCGGGCTACGCGCAAGCAGGCTGTGAGCGCGTCAACCTCTGGCCACTCGGCGACGAGCCGCAGCAGATCGAGATTGCGGCGGCGAGTGTGCTTCCAGCCGTCAAGGCGTGAGTCTGGGCTCTGGTACGAGGTCGCGGCACCATCGACGTGTCGTTGCCGGACTGCAGGCCTGATCCCAGTTGTGGCCGCGGGCGCTCCGTGGGTGTCCGTTCCCGTCCCAGCCCCTCCGGTCCGTGGAAAGCCTGCGGAGCGACCGCGGCGGCGGTGAGCTTTCCCGGCGATGGGCGATCTGATGCAGAGGCAGGCATCTGGTCGCCCGACTCAACCACGATTCCGGCGCGCCGTCGCTGGGTAAACCTGCTCAACCGTTGGGGTTAGGTAGTGCGTCATTGGGGGTTACAACCGTGTGTTGGTATGCGACGAGGGCCCAGCGATGAAGGATCCGGCCGGGTACTCGTGTGAGGTCTGCACCGATGCGGGCGCGTGGCGGTTGACGCTTGGAGGCGAGTTCGATCTCGCGACGGTCCCCGTGAGCGAAGCAGTTCTGCGGATGGCGCAGGCCGACGCGCTCACCGTCTGGCTGGACCTCGGCGACGTCAGCTTCATTGATTCGAGCGGCATCGCGATGCTCATGCGCGCACACCAGCGCGCGGATCGCGCCGGTAACGAGCTGGTGCTGGTCGCCCCTTCTGCGCCGGTGCGCCGGCTGCTGGAGCTGTGCGGCATCGACCGGGCCCTGCGAATCGAAGATCGGGACCCGTGGACGCATCAGGAGTCGGGTCGGCGCCATGCGGTCATCGCGACCAATCTCGACGGGGTGGTCGTGCACTGGAACCGTGACGCCGAGGCGTTCTACGGCTACACCGCACAGCACGCAGTGGGCCGCGCGGCGAGGGACCTGATCGTTGCCCCCGGTGACAACGACGAAGCCCGGCGCATCGTGCAGACCCTCAGGACCGACGGCCGCTGGCAAGGAGCCTTCGAGGTCGCCCGAGCTGATGGCAGCACGTTCCGCGCCTGGGTGCGCGACATCGTGATGTGCGACGACGCAGGCCGACCGAGCGGCCTGCTGGGCCTGTCGGTGCCGATGCTGGAGCTTGCTCGCGCTCAGCCCGCGCCGCACCCGCGGGCCGCGTGACGGGCGCTCGCCCAGCCGATCACTGCGGTGGTCCGCTTGCGAGCGTGACCGTCGTCATGTGGCTCGCGCCGGTCTGGTCGGTGTAGGTGATCGACACCTGATCGCCTGGGTGCTTGGTCAGCAGCAGCGAGCTGAGCCGGTCGGGCGAGGAGATGGTGTGGCCGTCGATGTTGGTGATGAAGTCGCCGGCAGTGAGTCCGCCGGCCGCGGCGGCGCCGTCGCGGACGACGCCTTCGATCAGGGCGCCGGAGCCGGCCTGGGTCGGCGCCAGCGACACGCCGAGGAAGGCTGTGCCGCCGATGTGGACGGTTGCGGAGCTCGTCGTGCTCTCGATCTGCTTCGCGATCGTCAGCGCCCGGTTGATCGGGATGGCGTAGCCGTCGCCTGCCGCTGTCGGCGTGAACCTGGATCCGACGGACATGGCCGTGTCCATCCCGATGACCTTGCCGCTGGTGGTCTCCAGCGGGCCGCCGGAGTCACCGGCTTCGAGGCGTGCGCTCGTCTCGATCAGCCGGGTCAGGTGCTCGCTGCCGCCTTCGTCGTCGCTGACGGTGATCGACCGGCCGGTCGCGGCGACCTTGCCCGACGCTGTGGTCAGCTTCCCGGTCCCGCCGGCGTTGCCGATCGGGGTCACCCGCTGCCCGGTCTTCAGCTTCGTCGAGTTGCCGAGCGAGACCGTCTTGAGGTCCGAGGCGCCGTCGGCCTGCAGCATCGCGACGTCAGCGGAGACGTCGTAGCCGACCACCCTCGCCGCGTACCGCTGCCCGGTGCCAGGAACGACGATCCTGATCGTGGCCGCGCCGCGGATCACGTGGTTGTTCGTGAGGATCTCGCCGGTCGAAGTGAGAACCATGCCCGTGCCCGCTGCCTCGCCGCCCTGGTAGGCGAGGTTCGTGTGGATCACGACGACGCCGGTCCCGGACGGCTTGGCGCCCGATCGGGCGAGCGCGACGCTCGCTGCGACCGCGCCGCTGACGAGGGCGGTGGCGACGATGAGCGTCAGACGGGTGTGTACGAGGCGTCTCACTGTGCGACCAACGGTGCACCTCGCACCTTCGCCCCAGATGAACCCCGGCTGAGAATCCCGTCAGAGGTCACGTGCCGAGTGCCCCTACCGACACCCACTGTCGTCCGGGCCACATGACTGACAGTTGTTGCGGCTGGCGCAACATGTGTCAGCCAAGCGCGGACGGTGAAGGCAGTAGAACGCCTTCCCGGGCTCGAGCTGGTGTCAGCGCGGCGGCGACCAGATCGCGTCGAACAGCGCAGCATCGAGCGGCAGGAGCCAGCACTCCGCGACGCGGTCGCCGGCGATCCGGTAGAGGCCGACGGTCGACCAGGCGTGCTCGACGCCGTCGATCGTGGCCGTGCCGTCGGTGAGCGCCGCCACGGTGTCGCCGGAGCCGGCGAGGATGTCGCGGGGGTGCATCCGGAAGCTCTTGTCGGCGAGGTCCCGCCGGCGCGTGAAGTAGGCGAGGACCGCGTCGATGCCGCGGTAGTCGCCGGCGATCGCGTTGTGGCCCGGGACGTGCCAGGCGACGTCGTCCGTCAGAACCGAGCGCACCGCCGTGGAGTCCTCGCCCGCGTAGAACGCGGCCTGCGCGACGTGGAGGCGGGTGAGGACAGCTGCCGCGTGCTCGCGATCCACAAGCTCAGACCAGCGTGAGGATCCCGGCCTCGAGGTCGAGCAGGCGGCGCTTCGTCTCGAGCCCGCCACCGAACCCCACGAGCGAGCCGTCCGAGCCGATGACGCGATGGCAGGGCTGGATGATCGCGATCGGGTTGGCGCCGTTGGCGGCGCCGACCGCGCGGGCCCGGTCAGGCCGGCCGATCCGCGCAGCCTGCTCGCCGTAGCTGCGGGTCTCGCCGTACGGGATCTCGGTGAGCGCCTGCCAGCAGGCGAGCTGGAACTCCGTGCCGTTCGGCGCCAACGGGAGGTCGAACTCGCGGCGCGTGCCGGCGAAGTACTCGTTGAGCTGCCCGATCGCGCGCCGCAGCACCGGGGTCGGCGGATCGCAGGGGCCGTGGGCTCCGAACGAGAGCCGCACCAGCGCCCCGTCGCGCTCGGTCAGCGTCAGCGGGCCGATCGGCGAGTTGATGATCGTCGTGGTGCTCATGCCTGCACCGCCCACAGATGCGCAAGCGCGTAGGAGCGGAACGGGCGCCAGCGCTCCGCGTAGCGCTCGGCTGACTTGGGATCACCCGGCAGCCCGAGCGCCTCGAAGCCGTGCCGGACGCCGAGATCCGTCGGCATGAACGCGTCGCGATCGCCCAACGCGCGCATCGCGACGTAGGACGCCGTCCACGGGCCGATGCCGGGCAGGTCGAGCAGCGGCGCCGGGTCGGCGCCGTACGACAGATCGACGTCGGCGGCCGCGAGCGCGCGGATCGCAGCTGCGCGTGAGCGCGGACCGGCAATGTCGGCGTCACGCAGGGCAGCCGGCGTAGGGAAGCGATGGGTCAGGGACCCCGAAGGCGCATCGAGCGGGTCGCCGTACTGCGCGACGAGCCGGCCGAGGTTCGTCCGCGCCGCGGCCACGCTCACCTGCTGGCCGAGAATCGCGCGGACCGCGACCTCGAAGCCGTCGACATGGCCTGGCACGCGGCGCCACGGCGCAGCGGCGACGAGCGGCGCGAGGAGTGGGTCGGCAGAAAGCACCTCGTTGACCGCGAGCAGGTCGGCGTCCTCGTCGCGCAGACGGCGCGCGAGCGGCGAGTCATCGATCGACGTCAACACCGACCCGTCCGAGAGCGTGCGGCGATAGACGCCGTCCAGGACCTCTTCGATGCCCGCCACAGCCCGCGCCCCGAAGAACTCCAGGTCGAGCCGCGCGGCCGAATCGGGCTTGCAGCGCTTGCAGGCGCGGTACCCCTCCCGACGCGCCACCTCAGGAGACGCCAGGAAGGTGCGATTCCGGGGCAACGGGCGGCCGGCGCACGAGGGCCGGCAGTAGATGCGCGTGGTGCGCACGGCGACGACGAACGCGCCGTCGTAGCGACTGTCGCGCTCGTCGCAGACGCGGTGAAGATCGAGCATGCCGGCAGAACGCGCGACCGACATGCAAACGTGAGATGCGTCAGTCCGAGCTGCCGCCGGTGACGGCGTGCTCGAGGTTGCCGTGCCCGTTGGTCGAGATCACCACGTGCTCATACGGCGGCACCTCGGCCTCCTCGGGCGCGTTCAGCCGCCGCTCGAGCTCGCCCATGACGAACCCGAACAGCAGGTGGCGCCACGTGGCCTGCGCGAAAGCACGCGGGTTCCGCGACAGGTTCGGCATCTCCTTGCGCGCCGGATGCACCCGCTCGGCGACGATCGTCAGCGGCCAGGTGGCGAGGTTCTCCAACAGCGCCGCGAACGGCCCGCGCGCCCACGACGGCAGCGGCATCCGCGGCGCCACGTTGGCGTACAGCGCACCGAGCAGCGCCCCGTTCGCGACGTGCAGCGCTGTGCCGACCGGCACCCACGCCGGCCCGCGCGTCACCGCCTTGCCGAGGAGCTCGACGTCGTCGTACTGGACGCCGAACACGGCCTTGTCGAACGGCTGCTGCGCAGCCCAGACACCGGCCGCGACGGCGCCGGCGACTGCCCCGCGGGCGGTTTGTGCGCTGGTGGCTGCCATCCGCGCATGGTACGCACGCAGGCAGCGGCTCGTCACCCATGTAACAACCCCTGATAGCGGGCGTACCACTGGCATGGATCACGGCACGTATCTCGACCGCGCGCGCCGCCGCGGGGTCAACCCGATCGTGTACTGGCTCGTCCGCGCCGTGCTCCAGCCGTTCGCGCACCTGTATTGGCGCCTGAGCCGGATCGGCCGCGAGCACATCCCGCAGGAGGGCCCAGTCATCTTGGCGGCCAACCACCGGTCGTTCCTGGACCCGTTCGTGATCGGGATGATGGCGCGGCGGCCGCTCTACTACATGGCCAAGAAGGAGCTCTTCCGGGGCCGCTTCGTCTCGTGGATCCTCAGCTCGCTCGGCGCGTTCCCGATCGACCGCGGCCGGGGCGACCAGGACTCGATGCGGACCGCGCGGGAGATCCTCGAGCGCGGCGACTGCGTCCTGGTCTTCCCCGAGGGCACGCGCGTGCGCCCCGGCCCGCTCGGCCGCCCCAAGCGCGGCGTCGGCCGCCTGGCGCTCGAGACCGGCGCGCCCGTCATCCCGGTCGCCGTCTTCGGCACCGAGAAGGTCCGCCGCGGCTGGCGCATCCGCCCGCACAAGGTCCGCATCCGCGCCGGCCGCCCGCTGCGCTTCCCGCAGGTCGACCAGCCCTCGCCGCAGCTCGCCGGCGCGGTCACCGAGCGCATCTGGCCGTGCGTCGAGCTGCAGTGGGAGTGGCTCGGCGGCGTCGCGCCGATCCGCCGCGTCGCGATCCTCGGCGCCGGCTCGTGGGGCACCGGCCTCGCGGTCAAGCTCGCCGGCACCGGCGTCGGCGTCGAGCTCGGCACGCGCACGCCCGAACAGGCCGGGCACCTCGCCACCACCCGCGTCAACGACGCCTATCTGCCCGGCATCCGTATCCCCGACGAGGTGCGAATCGCCCACGCCGACGCGCTGAGCATCGAGCGCGCCGACCTCGTCGTCTTCGCGGTTCCCGCCAGGGGCCTCACCGGCTGCGTCGCCGCCCACGGCGATCGCATCCCCTCGCGCGCGGGCGTGCTCGTTCTAGCGAAGGGCCTGATGGCGCCGCACGGGTCACTGCCGGGCGCGTATGTGTCCGAGCGCGTCGCGGCCCGCGCCGTCGCCTGCCTGGGCGGTCCCGGCCACGCGGCCGACGCCATCGCGCATGGGGCCAGCCTCGTCGCCGCCTCGACCGATGTCGACTTCGCCGAGCAGGTCGCCGACCTGCTCAACACCGCCGGCTTCGAGGTCCAGACGACCACCGACGTCACCGGGGTCGAGCTCGCCGGCGCCGCCAAGAACGCCGCCGTGGTCGCCGCCGCTGCCGCCGCGATCGCAGGCCCGAACGCGGCCGGCGCCGCCGCCGGCAAGGTGTTCGCCGAAGTCGA
>VAYD01000094.1:6466-8368 GCA_005883905.1 Actinomycetota bacterium | reverse complement strand
TGGTGCTGGGACGCGTCGCGGCGGCGGCGGCGCTGTCATGAGCGCGTTCGGCCAGGGCGAGCCCTTCCGCGTCGGCGTCGAGGACGAGATGTTCCTCGTCGACGGCGACCTGCGGCTTGCTCACGTCGCAGAGGAGTTCGTGCCGGTCCCCGACGTGCCGGACGGCGAGTCGGGCTTCGAGGCGTTCGCGAGCGAGGTCGAGCTCCGCTCCCCTCCGAGCGCCACCGCGCCGGACGCGATCGACGCGCTGCGCCGCCACCGCGCCGCGCTGATCGCGGCCGGCGCCACCCCGCTCGCCGCCGGCCTGCATCCGGCCGCCGAGCACGGTGACACGCGCCTGGTCGACCAAGAGCGCTACCGCCGGGTGGGCGCCGACATGCGCGGGCTGTTCGAGCGCACGCCCGAGTGCGCGATGCACGTGCACGTCGGGATGCCCGACGCCGACACCGCGATCCGGGTCTGCAACGGCCTGCGCACCCACCTCCCGCTGCTCGCCGGCCTTGCGGCGAACTCCCCGTACTGGTTCGGGACGGATTCGGGGATGGCGAGCGCCCGCGCGTCGCTCGTGCGCGCGTATCCCGGACGCGGAGTGCCCCGCGTCTTCCGTGACTTCGCCGACTACGAGCACATGCTCGAGACGACGCTGCGGGCCGCCGGGATGCGCGACCGCACGCACCTGTGGTGGGACGTGCGCCCACACCCGCGGCTCGGCACGGTCGAGGTGCGCGAGATGGACTCCCAGACGTCGCTGCGCGACACGCTCGCGCTCGCCGCGCTCGTGCACTGCCTCGCGCGCCACGAGGTGGAGCGCGGTCTCTCGATCGAGCTGCCGAGCGCCGCGCTGGCGTGGTCGAGCTTCCGGGCCGCGCGCGACGGGGTCGACGCCGAGATCCTCGACGAGGACGGCCGCGTGCGTCCGTTGCGCGAGGTCGCCGCCACGATGCTCTCGCGGCTGGTGGGGGTCGCCGGGGAGCTGGACTGCGTCGACGCGCTCGAGGAGGTCTGGCGGATCGTCGACGAGGGCGGCGGCGCGACGCGCCAGCGTGTCGCGTTCGCGCGCGGCGGCATGGACGGCCTGCTCCGGGCGCTCGTCCAGGAGACCGCGGCGGCGGCTTAGCCTGGATCCACCGATCATCCGTGGATGACTCGGCGTCGTGGGCCGAGTCAGAGTCGATTGACCGCGCATCCTCGTGGTGGACCACTTGGGAGCGGTCAATCGGCTCTGGCGAACGGCCACGGCGGCGAGACGCCGCGGGAATCGGTGGATCCAGGCTTAGGCGCGCAGCTTGTAGCCCGTCGAGAACAGCCGCAGGTTGAACGCGAACAGGGCGGCGGTCGCCAGCGAGAGCAGCACGAGCGACAGCGCGATGCTCGTCTCGGCGTAACCCACGAACCCGTACCGGACCAGGGCGATCATGTAGTAGACGGGGTTGAAGTGGGTGAGCGTCTGGAAGGGCTCCGGAAGCAGCGACGCGGAGTAGAAGACGCCGCCCAGGAAGATCAGCGGCTGCAGCACGAACGTCTGCGCGAACGACACGTCGTCGAACTGCTCCGCACGCACGCCGACCAGCACCCCGAGCTGCGCGAAGAAGAACCCGACGAGGCACAGCGACGGGATCAGCACGAGCACGTGCTCGACCGGCATGTCGACGAGCACGGAGGCGGCGAGGAACGTGAGCACGGCGACGGTCATCCCGCGCAGGAACCCGCCGAGCGTGAACGCGAGCAGCAGCTGCGCGGGCGAGGCCGGCGAGGACAGCTGGTCGTCGATCGCGCGCTGGAACTTCTGCTGCAGGATCGACGACGAGTTGTTGGAGAAGGCGTTCATCGCCCAGGCCATCATGATCAGCCCCGGCAGGATGAAGACGACGTAGTCGATCCCGTGCAGCTTGTTGATGCGCG
>VAYD01000094.1:0-6432 GCA_005883905.1 Actinomycetota bacterium | reverse complement strand
AGCGGCTGACCTCGCGGCGCACGAGCGCCGCGAAGCGGATCTGCGAGGGGCTCACGCCGCGTCGGCCTCGGCGCGGGCGCGCGAGAGCTCCTTGCGCCCGACCAGCTCCAGATAGGCGTCCTCGAGCGAGCGCACCCCGAACTGGGCGGCGAGCTCCGGGCTCGAACCCTGCGCGACGACCTGGCCCTCGTTGATGAAGGCGACGTGGTCGCACAGCTGCTCGGCCTCCTCGAGATAGTGCGTCGTGAGGAGGATCGTCGTCCCCTCGCGATTGATGCGCTGGACGTAGTGCCACAGCTCCAGCCGCAGCTCGACGTCGACGCCGGCGGTCGGCTCGTCGAGGATCAGTAAGCGCGGCCGGTGCATCAACGCGCGGGCGAGGATCAGCCGGCGCTTCATCCCGCCCGACAGCGTGCGCGTGCGGTCGTTGCGCTTCTCGGTCAGCGAGAACTCGGCCAGCAGTTCCTTCGCGCGCTCGCGGCGCTCGCGCTTGGGCATCCCGAAGTAGCCGCCGTGGTAGTCGAGCGTCTCTTCGACCGTGAGAAACCAGTCGAGGTTCACCTCCTGCGGCGCGAGCCCGACTGCAGCGCGGGCCTGCTCGTAGTGGTGGACCGCGTCGTGGCCGAACACGCGGATGTCGCCCGAGGTCGGCTGCGCCAGCCCGGTCGTGCAGTGGATGAGCGTCGATTTGCCCGCGCCGTTGGGGCCGAGCAGCCCGAAGAACTCGCCCTCGCCGATGTCGAGCGAGACGCCCTTGAGCGCCTCGACACCGGTCGGGTAGCGCTTGACGAGGTCGGTGATCTGGAGGGCAGGGGTCGCCGGCATGCGAGCCGGCGACCCTATCGAGTCGCTACTTCGTGGTCAGTCCGAAGCCGAAGGGATACAGCGGGTCGTAGTTCGCGTCGCCCTTGTTGATCGGCTCCTGGGCGAGCGAGCGCGGCCACGACACGGGCAGCTTGCCCGTGAACGGCCGCAGCCCGAACAGGTCGTCGGCGACGCCGGCGCCCTCGCTGCCCGGCAGCCACGAGGCGACGATCGCGTCGGCTGCGTTGCGCTGCGCCGGGTCGAGGATGAGCGGCCGCCCCGACACGATCACCATCGCGCACTTCACCGTCTGGGCGCAGACCTTGTCGACCGCGGCCTTGTCGGCGGCCGACAGCTGCATGTCCTTCACCGGCCGAGGCACGCCGTTGTCACCCGGGTCGTAGGCCCACTGCGGACCGCCGACGTCCCCGAAGCCCTCGCTGTACGGCGTCTCGCCGACGACCACGACGCCGACGGCGCTGCGCGAGATCGGCGCCGACGCGTCCTGGCTGTAGGTCACGTGGCCGCTCGTGTTCTCGCGGATGCCGTCGAGGATCGTCGTGCCCGGGATCACGTTCGTCGAGCCGCCCTGCCACGTCAGCGTCCAGCCGCCGGCCTGGTTTCCGATGTTGTCCGCGTTGCTGCCGGCGACGTAGACGTTCGCGTTGCCGCGGAACGGCAGCGCGGCGCGCTGGTTCTTGAGCAGCACCTGCGACTCGGCCGCCGCGCGGCGGGCAAGCGCGTGATGGGCGGCCGAGCCGATCTTGTCGATGTTCGTGCGATCCGTGTACGGATGCTCGAACAGCCCGAGCTCGAACTTCTTCGTGAGGATCCGGCTGACGGCGTCGTCGATGCGGCCCATCGGGACGTCACCGCTGTTTACCAGCGTCGTCAGCGTCGAGATGAAGCTCTGGTAGCTGTTGGGCTCCATCATCATGTCGATGCCCGCGTTGACGCCGGTCTTGACCTGCGTGGCCCAGTCGCCGGGGATCTGGTGGATCCCCTCCCAGTCGCTGATCACGAAGCCGTCGAAGCCGGTGTCGCCCTTCAGCCAGCCGCTGATCAGCTCCTGGTTGGCGTGCATCTTGATCGGGTTGCCGACGCCGTCCTCGGTCCAGTCGACGCTGGAGTACGACGGCATCACGGCGCCGACGTGGTGGTCCTGCACCGCCGGGACGTACTGGCGCAGCGCCTTGTCGTAGAAGTCCTGGTGGTTGGTGACCGACACGCCCTGGTCGATCTTGTAGCCGTTGGCGTTCGGGTCGTACTTCGTGTCGCCGTCGCCGGCGAAGTGCTTGGCGGTGGCCAGCACGCGGTCGGGGTCCTTCAGCTGCCCCGGCCCGCCCTGGAAGCCGTCGATCGCTGTCTCCATGCGCTCGACGAGCGCCGGGTCCTCGCCGAAGCTCTCGTACGTGCGGCCCCAGCGGTCGTCCTGGGCCGAGCAGATGCACGGCGCGAACGTCCACTGCGGGCCGCTCGCGCGCGTCTCCTCGGCGGTCACGTGCTCAACCGCGCGCACGAGCCCCGGGTCGCGGCTGGCGCCCAGCCCGATGTTGTGCGGGAAGACCGTGGCGCCGTACATGTTGCCGTCGCCGTGGACCGAGTCGATGCCGTACAGCAGCGGGATGTGCAGCGGCGTCGCGAGCGCCGCGGCCTGGAAGCGGTCGATCATGTCGGCCCAGGCCGCGGGCGTGTTGTCGGTCGGCGTCGAACCGCCGCCCGACAGGATGGCGCCGAGGCGGTAGGTCGTGATCGGCGAGGCGTCGTCGTAGACCTGGTAGCGCTCGGTCTGCGTCATCTGGCCGATCTTGTCGGCGAGCGTCATGCGCGACATCAGGTCCGCGACGCGCTGCGGGATCGGCAGGCTCGGGTCCTCGTATGGCAGTCCGGCGGCGCCGGCGGCGGGGGCCGCGACGGCGAAGGCGGCGATCGTGATGGTGAGAAGGCGGCGGGCGTGGAGCATGGCGCACGCTCGTTACCCGGTGGCGGTTTGTCCGTCTTCGAACGATGACCGTGCGCGGACACTAGATTCCCGCGAATGCCGTTCCGGCGCATCAGGGTCACTCCGGCGGAGCTCATGCGCGAGGGCTTCGAGGCCGTCCGCCGAGAGGCCAAGGTGCCCGAGCTCTTCGCTCCCGAGGCCCAGGCCGAGGCGGAGCGCGCGGCGGCCGCCGCTGGTGGAGCGGCCGAGCGCGTCGATCTACCGTTCATCACGATCGACCCGCCGGGCTCGCGCGACCTCGACCAGGCGATGCACATCGAGCGCCGGGACGCCGGCCACCGCGTGCGCTACGCGATCGCCGACGTCGGCGCGTTCGTCACGCCGGGCGCCATGCTCGACGGCGAGACCCACGCCCGCGGCGTGACCGTCTACGCGCCCGACCGCAACACGCCGCTGCATCCGCTGGTGCTCTCGGAGGGCGCGGCCAGCCTGCTGCCGGGCCAGTGGCGGCCGGCGGCCCTGTGGACGCTCGACCTCGACGCGAAGGGCGAGCTCGTGTCCACGCACGTGGCACGCGCGCAGGTGCGCAGCGTCGAGCAGCACACGTACGCAGACGTGCCGCCGGCGTTGGCGGCGCTGCTCGAGGAGGTCGGGGAGCGGCGCCTCGCGCTCGAGCAGGCGCGTGGCGGCGTGCGGCTGAACGTGCCCGAGCAGGAGGTCGTCAAGGAAGGCGGGAGCTGGACCGTGCACTACCGCGTCCCGCTGGCGACCGAGGACCACAACGCGCAGATCTCGCTGCTGACCGGCATGGCGGCGGCGCGGCTGATGCTCGACGCGGGCGTCGGCATCCTGCGCACGCAGCCGCCGCCGGACGAGCGCTCGCTCAACCGGCTGCGCCGCCAGGCCGCCGCGCTGCAGGTCCCCTGGCCCTCGTCGATGAGCTACCCCGAGTTCGTCCGCACGCTGGATCCCGCGCTGCCGGCGCACGCCGCGGTGATGCAGGAAGCGACGGGCGTCGGGCGCGGAGCCGGCTACACGCCGTTCGACGGCCGGCCGCCGGCCGAGGCCGAGCACTTCGCGATCGCCGCGCCCTACGCGCACGCGACCGCGCCGCTGCGCAGGCTGCAGGACCGCTATGTGTCGGAGTGCTGCATCGCGGCCTGCGCCGGGACTGCTCCGCCCGGCTGGGTCGGCCAGGGGCTCGCTGCGCTGCCGGGCGCGATGGAGCAGGCCGACCACCGCGCGCGCGTCGTCGAGCGCGGGGTGGTCGACCTCGTCGAGGCCGTGCTGCTGCAGGGTCGCGTGGGCGAGACGTTCGCGGCCGTCGTCGTCGACGAGGCGCTCGTGCAGCTGCGCGAGCCGGCCGTGCGCGGGCGCCTGACCGGCGCGTCGCCCGAGCCCGGCAGCGAGGTGACGGTCAGGCTGGACCGCGCCGACCCCGCGGCCCGGACGGTCGAGTTCTCAGTCGCTTGACGCGAGGTCGCGCGCCCGCAGGCTCGGGTGGCCCGGGCCCGGCCAGGGCGCCAGGATCAGAGCGAGCAGCGCGTCCTCGACGGCGACGACCGCGTGGCGCTCCTGCGGTTCCCAGTGCACGAGTCCGCCGGCTCCGATGCGCCGGAGGTCGTCGTTCTCGCCGACGTCGACGACGCCCTGGTGCACGTGCAGCCAGGCGTGCTCGTGGACCTCGTGGTCGCCGAGCTCCTCGCCCGCAGGGAGGTTGATCGCGATCACCCGCGCTGCGCCCTCGTCGGAGTGCAGGACCTCCGGCTGACGCGGTTCGACGGTGAGCGCGGTGAGATCCCAGACGTCCATGCGGCCGAGCTTACGCCGCGAACGGCTGCAATGCCGCTCGGGCGGCGCGGACGGCGGATGCGATGTCAGCGCGCCGGGCGACCGTCGCTGCGAGCTCGTCGAGCGTTGCCAGCGCGCGCCGGTAGGCCGCGGGGTCGACCGCCTCGAAGTCGGCCTTGCGGCCGGTCAGCGAGGACCGCGCGCGCTGCACGTCCGCCTTGGCCCCCGCGTACTCGGTCGGCGCCGCGACGCGCCCGCCGCGCACCGCCTGGCCGTACTCGACGGTCAGGACCTCCAGGCCGTCGAGCGCCTCGCTCGCCGCCGATTTCGCCGACTTCACGCGATCGGCGTGGCTCGGCGGGCCGCCGCTGGTCGCGAGCACGACGATCAGCACGACCAGCGCGATCGCGGCGATCGCCACACCGATCGCGATCCTGCGGCGGCGCCGCGCGCGCCCGGCCTCGCGGTAGAGGGACATCTAACCCCAGACGACGGCGACGGCCGGTCCGTCGTTGCCGTTCAGCACGGCCGCGGCACCGGTGAGGATGTCCTCGGCGCGGCGGCTGTCGCTGAGATCCACGACGTGCGCGCCGGCGACGACGCAGACGCGCGGCAGCAGCGAGCCGACACCCAGGTTCGTCGTGCCCTCCTCGACGGCCTGCTCGAGCTCGGCGAGCAGGCGCTCGCTGTTCTCGGCCAGCACGACGCGGCGCGCGCGCTCGACGACCGGCACGGCGCCGAGCCCGTCGACGACCGCGACCTGTGACGAGCCGTCGTCGCGGAAGACCCGGTAGTAGCCCGTGGAGGCCACGATCCGAAGCCGCTCGGCGTCGGCGCCGGTGACCGTCGCCGCGACCGCGCGCTGCCCGTCCTCGTCGAGCGGCTCGCGCCCCGCGGCGCCGGACTCGAGCGCGACCGCGCCGGTCGCGACCGCGCGCAGCCAGCCGTTGCGGGCCTCGAACTTCGCGGTCACCGTCACGGTCATCGGCGCGGCGCCGGCGTCGACGCACGCGCGCTCGGCCTCGCGGGCCAGCGCGGCAGTCGCGCCCGGGCCCGAGCAGTGGCGCACGATCTCGGCGCGCACGAGCGACAGCGCGGCGCCGATCGACGAGAGCACCTCGGGATGCGCGGGCCGCAGCAGCGGTCGCCCGAGCCGCTGCGCCACCCGCGGCGCCAGCGCCGTCCCGGCCCCGCCGAGCGCCACGACCGGCACCTCGGGGCCGAAGCCATGGGTCTTGGCCGCCTCCGCGACCGCCTCGGCGATCTTGTCGACCGCACGGTCCAAGAGCTGGTGGGCGACGTCCTCGCCGCTGCGCTTCAGCCGCGCGCCGACGGCGTCGAACGCGAGCCTCGCGGCCTCGGCCGAGCCGTGCGCCCAGTGCTCGGCCTCGTCGACGAAGCCGAGCGCGTTGGCGGCGTCGCCGGCGCGCACGACCGCGTAGGTCTCCGGGTCGCCCTCTCGCGGGGCGATCACGTCGGCCACGACGCCGCGCAGCTCGGCGGGATCGGCGAAGCACGAGTACGGCAGGCCGGCGACATGCGCGCTGCGCGGGCCGACCTCGTCGATGCGCTTGCGGCCGAGCCGCGCCATCGAACCGCCGGCGGCGCCGACGACCCACGAGTCGACGGAGCGGATCGAGGTGATCCGGCCCATCACGCGCAGGTCCCGCAGGACCGTTCGGCCGTGCTTGACGACCGACACGTTCGAGCTGGTGCCGCCGCACTCGAGGATGATCCCGTTGGTCAGCTGGAGCTGGTGCAGCGCCGCGGCGACGCCGGCGGCCGGCCCCGAGCCGATCGTGCGCGACGGGGCGGCGCGGAACGCGTCGAGCGACATCGCGCCGCCGTCGCCGCGCAGCACGAGCAGCGGCACGTTGATGTCGGCCTCGTGCAGG
>VAYD01000524.1:1218-4137 GCA_005883905.1 Actinomycetota bacterium | reverse complement strand
GTAGCCGGCCTCGATCAGCTCCTGCATCTCGCGGAACAGCAGCGTCAGCGCGAGCGTGCGGATGTGCGCGCCGTCGACATCGGCGTCCGTCATCAGGATGATCTTGTGGTAGCGCGCGTTCTCGAGGTTGAACTCGTCCCGCACGCCGGTCCCGATCGCGGTGATCAGGTTCTGGATCTCCTGGTTCTGCAGGACCTTGTCGATTCGCGACTTCTCGACGTTGAGGATCTTGCCGCGCAGCGGCAGCACCGCCTGCGTGTTGCGGTCGCGGCCCTGCTTCGCGGAGCCGCCGGCGGAGTCGCCCTCGACGATGAACAGCTCGGTCAGCGACGGGTCGCGCACCGAGCAGTCGGCGAGCTTGCCCGGCAGCGTCGAGTTCTCCAGCGCGCTCTTGCGGCGCGTCAGGTCGCGCGCCTTGCGCGCCGCCATCCGCGCCTGCGCGGCCTGGACGGCCTTGCGCACGACCGCGTTGCCCTCGGTCGGGTTCTCCTCGAAGAACTCCCCGAGCTTCTGGTTGACGACCGACGCGACGAAGCCCTCCATGCCCGGGTTGCCGAGCTTGGTCTTCGTCTGGCCCTCGAACTGCGGGTCGGACAGCTTCGCGGAGATGATCGCCGTCAGCCCCTCGCGCACGTCCTCGCCGGAGAGGTTGTCGTCCTTCTCCTTGAGCAGGCCCTTGTCGCGCGCGTACTTGTTCAGCGTGCGCGTCAGCGCGGAGCGGAAGCCCGACATGTGCGAGCCGCCCTCGTGCGTGTTGATGTTGTTGGCGAAGCTGAAGATCGACTCCTGATAGCTGGAGTTCCACTGCATCGCGATCTCGACCATTCCCTCGTCGGACTCGCCCTCGAAGAAGATGACCTTCTTCTGGATCGGGTCCTTGTTCTCGTTGAGGTAGCCGACGAAGTCACGGATGCCGCCCTCGTAGTGGAACTCGATCTCCTGGCCCTCCCCGCGCTCGTCCTGGATGCAGATGCGCAGGCCGGCGGTCAGGTAGGCGGTCTCGCGCAGTCGCTGGGCGAGTGTGTCGAAGTCGAACTCCGTCGTCTGGAAGATCTCGGCGTCGGGCAGGAACGTGATGCTGGTGCCGGTGCGCTCGCCCTTGTCCAGCGCGCGGCCCTTGGTCAGCTCGTTCTGCTTGGCGCCGCGGACGTAGTCCTGGGCCCAGACGTGCCCATCGCGGCGCACGTCGACGTGCAGCGACTCCGACAGGGCGTTGACCACCGAGGCGCCGACGCCGTGCAGGCCGCCGGACACCTTGTAGCCGCCGCCCTCGCCGAACTTGCCCCCGGCGTGCAGGACGGTGAGGACGACCTCGACCGCCGGCTTCTTCTCCTTGGCCATCTTGGCGACCGGGATGCCGGCGCCGTAGTCGTTGACCGTGACGGAGTTGTCGGGATGGATCGTCACCTCGACCGTGTCGTTGCGGCCGGCGAGCGCCTCGTCGACCGAGTTGTCGACGATCTCGTAGACGAGGTGATGCAGGCCGCGCACACCGGTCGAGCCGATGTACATGCCGGGGCGCTTGCGGACCGCCTCGAGACCCTCGAGGACGGTGATGTCCTGAGCGTCGTAGGAGGTGCCTTCAGGGGTGTCGTTCTTGGGCATAGCAGAGAGAAGCCCCGGGGCCCGAGGTCAGTCGACCACGGTCCGGGGCCAAGAGGAGAGGTTGACGTAAGAATAGCACACCGACCCCCCGGACCCGGCCTTAAAATAGGCATAAAACTGCTGCAAATCCGCACAAAATTGGCTCACGGCGAGGGTGCTTTCGCCCAGGCGCCCGCGGGCGCGGCGCGAAAGCGCAATTCGCGCACGATCACGGACCCGAGCGCCTCGTTCAGACGTCCCATCAGGTCGGGTCCCATGAGCGTCAGCTCCTGCGCCCAGACCGACGACGAGCAGGTCACCGTCACGATGCCGCCACGCTCGGCGCTCGGGTGCGCCTGGGCGGCGATGAGTCCGCCCACCGCGCCCGGCCAGGCGCGCTGCAGCGCCGCGAGCCCCGTCGCCGGCGCGAGCTCGTGCACGAGCGCCGCCACGGCGCCGCCGGCGCGGCGCGGACCCCGCCGGTTCCTCAAGCCTCGACCTCCTGCAGCACCGCACCGTCGGAGACCGCGATGCGCTCCACGCCCGGAAACTCGGCGTCGGGCACGTGCGCGAGGTCCGTGGTCGTCACGATCGCCTGCCCGCCGCCGCGCAGCCGCTCGACGAGCCGCCCGCGCCGGTCGGCGTCGAGCTCGCTCATGACGTCGTCGAGGAGCATCAGCGGCGGGGCGCCGCGCCCGGCCTCGAGCACTGAGCGCTCTGCGAGCAGCAGCGCGAGCAGACCGAGCCGCTGCTCGCCCTGCGAGCCGTAGATCCGCAGGTCGCGCCCCTCGCGCACGAGCGCCAGGTCGTCGCGATGCGGGCCGTGGGTGGTGAAGCCGCGCTCGAGGTCGGCGTCGCGGCGCTCGGCGAGCTCCGTCGCCAGCTCCACCGCGTCGGCCGCCTTCGACCGCGGGCGGTAGCGCAGCTCGACATCGCCCGCCAGGCCGAGCTCGTCGGCGATCGTCCTCGCCGCGGGCGCGACCACAGCGATCGCGGCGGCTCGATCGTCGCGCAGCGCGATGCCCTCGCGCGCAAGCTCGGCGTCCCACGTCCCGAGCGCGTCACGCCCTACGCGACCTGCGCGGATGCGCCCGAGCAGCGCGTTGCGCTGTGCGAGCGCCCGCGAGTAGCCGCGTCGCGTCGCTGCCCGCGCAGGCCACAGCGCGGCCACGACCTGGTCGAGATGCGCGCGCCGCAGCGACGGCGGGCCCTTGATGAGCTCCAGCCGGTCGGGCAGGAACACGCTCACGAGCGGACGCGACGGGTGCTCACCGAGGCCCTCCACGGCGACACCGTCGACGTGGATCCGCTTCGGCTCGCCCGGCTGGAAGCCGA
>VAYD01000524.1:0-1170 GCA_005883905.1 Actinomycetota bacterium | reverse complement strand
AGCTGCGCCCTGGCCGAAGCGCACCACCTGGCGCTCATCGCGCGTCCGGCACGACCGGCCCGTACAGCCGAAGTACAGCGCCTCGAGCAGGTTCGTCTTGCCGGCGCCGTTGCGCCCATGAACCACCGTCAGGCCGGCGCCGAGGGCGACGTCCGCGCTCTCGTATGTGCGGAAGTCCCGCACCCGGAGGCGGCGAACGATCATGCGGCTTACACGTTCAGCCGAATCGGCATGATCAGGTACAGGAACCCGGACGCGTCGCCGGCCTCGATCAGCCCGGGCCGCAGTGGGCTGATGAGCTTCAAGACGACGTCGTCGGCCGCGACGGACTCCAGGCCGTCCTTGAGGAACTCCGGGTTGAACCCGATCTCGAACGGTTCGCCCGCGAACGGCACCGGGATGGTCTGCGACGCCTCCCCCACGTCCGGCGTCTGCGCGCTCACCGTCAGCTCGCCCTCCGCGAAGCGCAGCCGTAGCGGCGCATTCTTCTGCGCCATCAGGCTGATTCGGCCGACGACCGACCGCAACTCCTCGGTCGCGATCCGCAGTTCGTGCTCGAACGTGTCGGGCAGAAGCTGGTTGTAGTTCGGGAACTGACCGTCGATCAGACGCGAGCTCAGGACGTTGCCCCCCACCTGGAACACGACCTGGTTCTCGCGCATCGCGACCGAGATCTCGTCGGCGTCGCCGGCGAGGCGCTCGAGCTCTGACAGCGCCCGCGCCGGGACGTTGGCCTCGAAGCCCGGCTCGATCGCGGACTCCAGCGAGGTGACCTTCACCGACAGGCGATAGGAGTCGGTGGCGACCATCCGCAGCTCCGTGCCGCTGACGCCGACGAGGACGCCGGTCAGGATCGGCCGCGTCTCGTCGCGCGACGCCGAGCGCTCCACGCGCGCGATCGTCTCGACGAAGGCCTTCGCCGGCAGCCCGACGCGGTTCTCCGACGGCGGCTCGGGGAACGGCGGGAAGTCCTCGGCGCGCAGCGTGCGGATGTGGAAGGTCGCGCCGGCGGCCGTGACCTCGACGTCCTGCTCAGTGGGGCGCAGCTCGAGCACGACGTCGCCGCGCAGGGTCCGAGCCACGTCGAGAAGCAGGCGGCCCGGAAGGACCACCATGCCCTCGCGCTCCACCTGCGCCTCGAGCGGCACCCGCAGGCCGACCTCCATGTCG
>VAYD01000523.1:1650-2955 GCA_005883905.1 Actinomycetota bacterium | reverse complement strand
CCGAGGGCTTCGAGGTCGCCTTCCACGGCGAGTACCGCGAGCTCGTGCCGCACGAGCGGATCGTGACGACCGAGGTCTACGAGCCCGTGCCCGATGCCGAGGCCGTGGACACCGTCGAGTTCAGCGAGGTCGACTGCCGCACGACGATCACGATGGTCGTCCAGCACCAGCGCAAGGAGTTCCGCGATATGCACGTCGAGTCCGGGATGGAGGACGGCCTGCAGGACGCGCTGGACCTGCTCGAGCAGGTAGCGCAGTCGCTGTCGTAGTTTGCGCTGCCCCCACGTCGTGGGATACCAACGGCGTGGGGGCAACCGCAACGGCCACTTCGAACGAGGTCGCACGCTCGCCGGCAGTCGGCTGGCTCGGGCGCGCCGGCCTGATCGCGCGCGGCGTCGTGTACGCGGTCGTCGGGATCCTGGCGCTGAAGCTGGCGCTCGGTGACGGCGGGAAGGCCGCCAGCCAGCAGGGCGCGCTCAAGGAGATCGCCCGACAGCCGTTCGGCAAGGTGCTGCTCGTCCTGCTCGCGGGTGGACTCGCGGGCTACGCGCTCTGGCGGCTGATCCGCGCCGTGGTCGGGCACGGCCGCGAGGATCAGGACTCCGGCTTCGAGCGGATCGCGGCGCTGGCAAGCGGCATCGCCTACGGGTTGCTGTGCGCCACGGCGATCGCGATCCTCGTCGGCGCGGGCGGCGGCTCGGGCTCGCCGAAGCAGGCGGCCGGCGGAGTTCTGGGATGGGCGCTGGGTCAGGAGCTCGTGGCGGCCGCCGGCGCGGTGTTCGTCGGCGTCGGCCTGTACCAGGTGTTCAAGGGCGTCACGCTGCGCTTCCTCGACACGTCCAAGACGCACGAGATGAACGAGGCGGTCGAGCCCGCGTTCGCCACGCTCGGCATCCTCGGGCACGTCGCGCGCGGCGTGGTGTTCGGGCTGATCGGCTACGGGCTGATCAAGGCGGCCGTCGACTACGACCCGAAGAACGCGGTCGGCCTGGACGGCGCGCTGCGCAGGGTCGAGCAGGCGTCCTATGGGCCGCTGCTCCTCGGCATCGTCGCCGGCGGTTTCATCATGTTCGCGCTGTACTCGATGGCCGACGCCCGCTACCGCAAGCTCTAACAAGACCGCAAAGCGCGCCGAACCCGCTGTGAAGCCGCGCGCCCGCATCCTCGGACGCGATGGAGATCTCTGTGCGCGCGGCCGACCGGGCGGTGACGGTCTCGCCGGTGGCGCTGATCATGGCGCTCGGCGCCGTGATGCGCCTGTGGGCGTTCGGCCGCGTGCCGGGGAACCCGTTCTGCGACGCGGCT
>VAYD01000523.1:0-1628 GCA_005883905.1 Actinomycetota bacterium | reverse complement strand
CTCTGGCTGCAGGTGGCGGCGGTGAAGCTGTTCGGCTTCTCGGGCGTTGTGGTCCGGCTGCCCGAGGTGCTCGCGGGCGTCGCGGCGATCCCGCTGCTGTACGACCTGGTGCGTCGCGTGTCCGGCCGCACCGCGGGCCTGGGCGCGGCGCTCGCGCTCGCGGTGCTGCCGGCGGCGATCCTCACCGCGCACAGCGACACGATGGACTCGCTGATGCTGCTGCTCGACGTCGGCGCCGCCTGGCTGGTGGTCGCCGGCTCGCCGGTCGCGGCCGGCGCCGTGCTCGGGCTGGCGTTCAATGTGAAGCTCTTCGAGGCGCTGTTGGTGGCGCCGGCGTTGGTCGTGCTGATCGGTTTGACCGCGCGGCGGAAGCTGCCCGGCTTCGCGGTCGCGCTGGCGGGGCTCGGCCTTAGCTGGATGGCGATCGCGTCGCTGACTCCGTTGAGCCACCGCCCGTGGCCGTTCGGATCGGCCGACGGATCGATCTGGAACGTCGTCTTCGACTACGACGGCCTCGATCGCGCGAGTGGCGCGGCGTCGGCCGCGGCGCTGCGCGTCGATCCGCCCGGGCTATTGCGGCTCCTTGGCACGGGCGGGCACCAGTACCTGTGGCTCGTCGGGACGGCGCTTGTGCCGGCGGTCGTGCTGCCGGGAATCGCGCTGGCGCGCGGCTGGCGCCCGCGCGCAGGCGTCCTGTTCTTCGGCCTGTGGCTCCTCACCGGCGTCGTGCTGCTGAGCTTCATGCAGCGCATGGAGCCGCGCTACTTGGACACCGTGACGCCGGCGATCGCCGCGGCGGTGGGCATCGGCGCGGCGGCGATCTCGAGACGCGGCGCGGTGGTGGCGTGCTGCCTGGCCGCGGCGCTGGCGGCGCCGGCGGCCGGGGCGGTCTGGGTCGCCGGACAGCACCGCTCCGACGCAGGGCTGGCAAGCCGGTTGACGCCGGAGCAGATCACGTCGCTGAGCCGGTACCTCGCGAAGCAGCCGACCCACTACGAGGTCGCCAGCGCGTCGGTCGACCGCGCGGCGCCGCTCATCGTCCGCGACGCGCGGCCGGTGCTGATGCTCGCGGGCGAGGGCGGCCACGAGCTGGTCGCGCCGGAGCGGCTCGCCGCGCTCGTCGCGAGTGGCGGCGTGCGCTACGCGCTCTTGTCACACAGCTCGACGCCGTCGGTCATCTGGGCGCTTCACCACAGCCGCGACGTCAGCCGCGCGGCCGGCCTGCCGCCGGGGACGCTCTACCGGCTCACGGCGACGGCGCGCCCGCCAGCGAGAGCACGAAGCGCGCGCCGGGCGGCTCACCATCGAGCGTGAGGTCCCCGTCCATCCGGCGCGCGAGCTCGCGCCCGATCGCCAGCCCGAGCCCGAAGCCGCCCTCGCTCGCCTCGGCGCCGCGCTCGAAGCGGTCGAAGATCCGGTCGCGATCCCCCGGCGGAACGCCCGGCCCGCGGTCCTCGACCACGACGCGCGCCATCCCTTCGTGCATCTCCGCGCGTGCGTGGATCGGCGCGTCGGAGGCGCCGTGGACAAGCGCGTTGTCGAGCAGGATCCGCACGATCTGGGCGACGCTCCCCGGATCGCCGACCGCCCACACCACCTCGTCGCCGCTGAGCTCGATGCCCGCGCCA
>VAYD01000158.1 GCA_005883905.1 Actinomycetota bacterium | reverse complement strand
CCGCGACCGCGGAGGCCGAGCTCGTCCCCGACACCGCGCCGCTCGGGCTCGGCGCGCCCGGGGCGGGCGAGTACCGCGGGCCGTTCGCGACGCGCCAGGGCAAGCCGATGCGCCCGGACGTGGCCCTGGCGTTCGACCGCATGGCTGCGGCGGCGCGCGCCGACGGCCTCAGCCTGATCGTGGTCAGCGCGTGGCGCTCGGATGCCGAGCAGGCGCGGCTGTTCGCCGCACACCCGGACCCCAAGTGGGTCGCGCGCCCGTCCTCGGCCTATGGATGGCTGGCGGCGAACGCGGGCCGGTTCCACTTCCTCAAGCGCTATCCGTGGGAGCCGTGGCACTTCGGCTTCACGTTGAACGCGGGCTCGACGTCGGTCGGCTACCTGCCGCGGCAGGGAGCCGACGGCAAGGCCGGCGCGGCCCTCCCGACATTCGTGCCCGACCAGTTCGCGCCGGCGCTGGCGCACGCGGCACAGCGCTGGAGCGTGTCGGCGGCATTGCTGGCGGCGCAGCTGCACCAGGAGTCCGGGTTCAACCCGGCGGCGGTGTCGGGCGCGGGCGCCCAGGGGATCGCGCAGTTCATGCCGGCGACCGCGCACGCGTACGGGCTGCGAAACCCGTTCGACCCCGCCGCCGCGATCGACGCGCAGGCGCACCTCATGCGCGACCTGCTGCGCCGCTTCGGCTCGGTGCCGCTTGCGCTGGCGGCCTACAACGCGGGTGAGCAGCGCGTCGCGGCCTGCATGTGCATCCCGCAGATCCCGGAAACGGTCGCCTACGTCGCCGCGATCCTCGGCCTCCTGCACGGCGCCGGCGACGCCATGGGGGCCAACGGGCTGGTGATCAGGCTCGTGCGCTGACTACCCTGAAGGCGTGTCCGACGTCTTCGAGTACCTGATCCTCGCCATCGGCGTCGTGGGCTTCTACTTCATCTTCCGCACCCTGCGGCAGTTCGCTGACCCGCGCGGCGCCGAGGACGCCGCCCGCGCCTTCTACGACGAGCACGGCCACTGGCCCGATCAGACGCCGGAGGAGGCCGAGGCGGAGCGCCGCGAGCTCGCGAGCAGCGCCTACACGCTCGCCGAGCCCGACGACCAGGGCTACGTCTGAGCGCGGGCGATGAGGCGAACCCCCGGTCCGCCGAGCGGCCAACGCGTGGGCCCTGCCAACCGGAACTATTGCGGTTGAGGGGGCCCAGTAGTGGTCGGTCGATCGCACGCGGCCGCGCCGCCCGCCCGAGGACGGGCGGCGCGCCGGTGTCAGTCGCTAGTCGTTACGCAGCGCGTGGTGGGTCTCGCCGGTGCCCTGGCCGGTGAACTGGTGCGCCCCGCTGGTCTGCGCCGGGGTCAGCCCACTCGTCGCCACGGTGAGCGGAGTCGTCGGGGCGTACATGCCCTCGTCGAACGCCCGCCCGCCGGTCGGCGCCTTGCCGATGGCGACCGTGGTCTCGTAGGCGCCGCTCTGGAGGAACGACGTCGAGATGTAGTCGCCGACCATCCGGCCCTGCGACGTCGCCGCGATCTTGTCAAGCGTCATCGACGGCCCGACCGTGTCCGTTCCGCCCCAGTTCGCGCCGCCGTCCGGCGACGAGATCGTGCCCGCCTGGAGCACGCACGTGGACGGCGTGCAGGCGGCGTCGGGGTAGAAGTAGTAGGTCAGCGCGAGGTCGGCCGATGAGCCCGACGTCGCGGTGTTGACCGCGAGGCCCGGGATGAAGTGATCGGCGCCGCTGGTGACGGAGTCGATTGGGATCCGGGCCACGGGGCTCCAGCTCACGCCGTTGCTCGACTTGCTGAACACGATGTCGTTCGACGAGCAGCTCTTGCGGAAGCGGCAGTCCTGCCAGGCCACATAGACGTTGCCTGCGCCATCGATCTCGGCGGTCGGCAGCGGGCTCGTCCGCAGGCCGCCCGAGTTCCCGTGCGACTGAGCGGAGCCGATGGTCACGGCCTTGCTCCACGTGGCGCCGCCGTCGGTCGACTTGAACGCCGCGATCTTGCCGTTCAGGCTCTCGAAGGGGACGATCACGTTGCCGTTGGGCTGGACGAGCGGCTGCCCGCCGAGGCCCTTGTCGTTGCCCGCCGTCGACGCCGGGGTGCTCCACGTGACGCCGCCGTCGGTGGACGTGCTCATGTACTCGAGGTCGCCCTCGCCGAAGTTGTCGAACTCCGTGTAGCAGTTGCCGTAGTGCGGGCTGGTCGGCGTGTTGTCACAGGCCGTCCAGTTCTTGTCGAGGTCCAGCTTCTTCGGCGAGACCGCAGGCGGCGGCATCGAGATCGGGTTGGACCAAGTCTGCCCGTCGTCCGTCGACCTGTTGATGAAGACCGTCGGGACCTGGAGCGTCCCGGGCTTGAGCGGAATCGACGAGATCAGCCAGACACCATCTTGTGCGTCGTAGGCGACCGACGGATCGCTGACGCGCTCGTACGTGTTGTTCGCCGGATCGGTCTGCTGGGTCATGCCGGGCAGGAAGCCCGAGGTCCAGTTCCCGAGGGAGTCGCGGCGAGCCCAGCCGATGTCGGACGCACCGCCGTTGAAGAAGCGCCCGACCTGGAAGGTCGAGATCAGCGTGCCACCGCCGTTCGCGAACGTGTCCGGCTCCAGCTCGGTGGCGTGCTGGCTCGTGTTGTTCGAGAACGGGTCCGCGCTGACCTGTGTCACCGGGACGTTCGCGCTCGCCGGGGCGGCGGCGGCCGCGGCGAGGACGGCAGCAAGCGCGACGGCACGCGGCTGCCAGCATGTGAGGATCCTCATGGGCGCGTAGATACCCGCCCGCGCGACTCATCAGAACCTGGATTGAGCCATGGCTGCAGGTTGGCGCACTGCCGCCACCTCGACCGGGATCCCGTTGAGGACCGCATTGCCGGAGACCGGGTCCAAAAGCAACTCGTCGGCCAGCACGTTCGAGTTCGCGCCCGCGTGATCGGCCGCGACGCGCAGCCGGACCCCGCCGACCGCGTGGCCCCATCCGTGCGGAATCGAGACGACGCCGGGCATCACGTCCTCGGTCATCTCGAAGGGCAGCTCGATCGCGCCGGTGCGCGAGCTGACGCTCACGAGGTCGCCGGCGACCAGGCCGAAGCGGGCGACGTCGTCGGGATGCAGCCACGCGGTGCAGCGCTCCGGCCCGCTGACCAGCAGCGGCAGGTTGTGCATCCACGAGTTGTTCGACCGCAGGTCGCGGCGGCCGACCAGGACCATGCCGCCGTTGACGTGCTCGGCCATCGCGGCCTGCAGGCGCGGGACGTCGGCGACGATCTGCGCCGGCGCCAGCTCGACCAGCCCGCTCGGCGTGCGCAGCGCCTCGGGGAGCCGAGGCTCGAGCGGCCCCAGATCGATCCCGTGCGGCGCTGCCTTCAGGTCGGCGAGGGTCAGCTTGTACGGCCCGGCGCGCAGCATCATGTCGAGGAGGCGCTCGGGCCCGCGCAGCGCTGCGTCCGGCTCGACGCCATTGAGCCGGCCGACCTCCGCGGCGATCAGGTCGTCCAGCGCCTCGAGGTCCGCATCGGGTCCCTGCCCGGCGACTATCGCGGTCAGCGCCAGCAGCGTCTCCCACTCGTGCAGCATCCCGTCGGGCGGATCCATCAGCGGCGGCGAGTAGTTCGCCACGTTGCGCACCGCGAACATGTAGAGCGCGAGGTCGTAGTGCGGCTTCTCGACCGGCGACGGCGCCGGCAGGATGACGTCCGCGTGGCGCGTGGTCTCGTTGACGTAGATGTCGACGCTGACCATGAAGTCGAGCGACGCCAGCGCGGCGTCGAGTCGCCCGGCGTTCGGCGTCGACACGACGGGGTTGCCGGCGATCGTGATGAGCGCGCGGACCTGGCCCTCGCCGGGCGTCTCGATCTCGTCGCCGAGCGTGGCGACGGGCAGCTCGCCGAAGATCTCGCCCAGGCCGCGCACGCGCGAGCTCCAGCGCCCGAACGTCACGCCGCGGCCGCTGCCACCCTCGCCGCGGGTGTTCGCCTGCCCGGCCGCCGCGCGCGTGAACATCGCGCCGCCCGGGCGGTCGAGGTTGCCGGTGATCGCGTTGAGCACGTCCACCAGCCACGAGGCCGTCGTGCCGAAGAGCTGCGTCGTCGTGCCGATGCGCCCGTAGACGGCGGCAGCGGGCGCGCCCGCGAGCTCGCGCGCGAGCCGCCGGATCGCCGCGGCGTCGATCCCGGTGGCGCCCGCGACGGCGTCGGGAGTGAAGGCGCGCGCCAGCTCGTGGACCTCGTCGAGGCCGGCAAGGTGGTCGACCGGCGTCGCGAGCCCCTCCTCGAAGATGACGTTGGCGAGCGCGAACAGCAGCAGCGCGTCCGTACCCGGGCGAATGAACAGGTGCTCGTCGGCCTCCTTGGCGGTGCGCGTGCGGCGCGGGTCGACCACGACGATCTTGCCACCGCGCGCGCGGATCGCCCGCAGGCGGCAGCGGACGTCGGGCGCCGTCATCAGCGAGCCGTTGGAGGCGAGCGGGTTGGCGCCCAGGATCAGCAGGAAGTCGGTCCGGTCGAGGTCGGGGACCGGCACGCTCGTCGCCGTACCGAACATCAGCGCGGACGCCATCTGCTTGGGGTACTGGTCGACGGTCGACGCGGAGTAGACGTTCTTCGTCCCGATGGCTTTCAGCAGCGGCCGGCCGTAGAGCGAGGCGGCGAGGCTGTGTGCGGACGGGTTGCCGAGGTACACCGCGCAGGCGTCGCGCCCGTGCGCCTCCAGCAGCGGCGGCAGCTTCTCCGCGATCAGCGCGAGCGCCTCCTCCCAGGACGCCTCCCGGAACGCGCCGTCCTCGGTCCGGATCATCGGCGTGCGCAGCCGATCCGGGTCGTCGTGGAGCTCCATGAGCGACACGCCCTTGGGGCAGATGAAGCCCTTGGAGAAGACGTCGTCGGCGTCGCCGCGGACCTTCGTCACGCGGCCGTTCGAGTACTCGACCTCCAGGCCGCACGTGGCCTCGCAGAAGGGACAGGTTCGATGAGCGACGGCCATGCCGGGAGGCTACCTGTCCGACCGCGGGTCCCGACCCTCAAGTCTGCGCGCTTAGACGGCGCACGCGGCGGCCGCCAGCGCGCGCTCGATCCCGTCGGCATCGACGTCGAGATGGGTGACCGCGCGGACGCGGTCGGCGCCGAGCGGCCCCATCAGCACGCCTTCGGCCTCGAGCGCGGCGCAGAACGCCGGCGCGTCGGCGACGTCGAAGACGACGATGTTGGTCTCGACCGAGTCCGGGTCGATCGCGATGCCGTCGATCGCCGCCAGACCGTCGGCGAGCCGGCGGGCGTTGGCGTGGTCGTCGGCGAGTCGGTCGACGTGGTGGTCGAGCGCATACAGGCCCGCCGCCGCGATCACGCCGGCCTGGCGCATCGCGCCGCCCCACATCTGCTTGTAGCGCCAGGCCTCGGCGATCAGGTCGCCCGAGCCGGCGAGGCAGGCGCCGACGGGCGCGCCGAGGCCCTTGGTGAAGTCGATCCAGGCGGTGTCGAACGGCTCTGCATACGCGCTCGCGGACAGGCCGCTTGCAACGACGGCGTTCATCAGCCGCGCGCCGTCGAGGTGGCTGTGCATGCCGTGCTCCGCGGCCACGTCCAGCACGTCGACGATCTGCTGCACGGGCCAGACGCGGCCGCCGCCGACGTTGGTCGGCTGCTCGACCGACACCAGCCGCGGCCGCGGCGCGTAGCGGTCGCCCGGCGACACCGCGCCCAGCGCGCCGCGCAACGCGTCGGCGGTGAAGATGCCGGCCGCGCCCGGGACCACGGTGAGCACGGCGCCGCTGATCGCCGCCGGCCCCCCGGCCTCGAAGCGCAGCGGGTGGGCGTTCTCGCCGAGGAACATCTGGTCGCCGCCGGGCCGGATGTAAAGGCGCACGGCGATCGCGTTGCACATGGTCCCGCTCGGCAGGAAGACCGCCGCCTCCTGGCCGAGCAGCTCGGCGACGCGCTCCTCGAGCGCGACCACCGTCGGGTCCTCGCGGCGCTGCTCGTCGCCGACCTCCGCGGCGGCCATCGCGACGCGCATCGCGTCGCTCGGCCGGGTCTGCGTGTCGGAGTACAGGTTGATCATTCGTATCCTCGGAGTGGATGGCCACGACCTCAGAAGGACGCCGCACCAGGCTCGCGGAGCAGCGCAAGAAGCTGCCCGACGGCCCTGGTGTCTACCTGTTCCGTGACGCGAAGGGCAAGGTCATCTACGTCGGCAAGGCGAAGTCGATCAAGAAGCGGGTCGCGAGCCATTTCAGCAATCCGGTCACGCGTGGCGCCTACGAGATGGTCGACGAGCTCGAATCGGTCGAGTTCGTGTCGGTGTCCAGCGAGGCGGAGGCGCTGCTCGCCGAGCAGAACTTCATCA
>VAYD01000521.1 GCA_005883905.1 Actinomycetota bacterium | reverse complement strand
CCCTTCGTCAGCCACCGCTCCGGCGGCTCGGGGAGTGCGCTCAAGGCGCTCGGCCCGTCCAGGAACACGCGCACCCTCGCGAGCGGGCCCTGGGCCGCGAGGGTCTGGCCCGCGTGTCAATACGCTCTCGCCGGTGGACCTGATCCAGCGAGTTGAGGCCGGCCAGGGCGAATTTCTGCTCTTCGCCCTCACCCCGCCGCGGCACGACACCGATCGCGAGCGTGCGCAGGAGATCGCCGATACGACGGTCGCGCGGCTGCGCCCAGTTGGCCTGGACGGGCTGATCCTCTACGACATCGATGACGAGACGGAGCGCAATCCGGCCGAGCGGCCGTTCTGGATCCTGCCGACTACCTCGCCAATCATCTCGAGAACTGGCCGACGCCGGTCATCGTCTACCGCGCGGTCGCCAAGTACGACGCCGAGAACCTACCTGCGTGGCTCGCCGCGCAGGATCCGGCGCGACTGATGACCGTCCTCGTCGGCGCCGCCTCGAGCGGCACGCAAGCCCGGACGTCGCTCAACGACGCCCAGACGCTCCGGCGCGAGGCCAACCCGAACCTCGCAACGGGCGGGGTGGCGATCCCGGAGCGCCACAGTCGCCGCGAGGACGAGCACCTCCGGCTCCTCGCCAAGCAGGACGCGGGCTGCCGGTTCTTCGTCACCCAGGTCGTCTACGACATCAACGCGGCCAAGAACCTCGTATCCGACTACCACTACGAGTGCCAGCGACGCGGGATCCCCCACGCGCCGATCGTGTTCACGTTCTCCGTCTGCGGCTCCATGAAGACCCTGGACTTCCTGCGCTGGCTGGGTGTCGACGTGCCACGGTGGATCGAGAACGACCTCAAGCACGCCGCCGACCCGCTCGCAGCCTCCTACCAACAGGCGCTCACGACAGCCACCGAGCTCATGGCCTACTGCCGCACGCTCGGCGTGCCCTTCGGGATCAACGTGGAGAGCGTGTCGATCCGACGGGTCGAGATCGAAGCCGCCGTGCAGCTCGCGCGCGAGCTCCGGGCGGAGCTCCGGCGCTGATTCACCGGTTCGTACGCCCACGGAAAAGTCTCCGGGCGCAGCCCGCTCCATACAAGCGGGTTGACAACGACTCGATCAGCGCGCCGCCGCGGCGCGAAGCTGCTCGGCGAT
>VAYD01000157.1 GCA_005883905.1 Actinomycetota bacterium | reverse complement strand
GCGTCGAGCGCGAGCCGGCATGCCAGCGCCGCGTCGCGTACGTCGATGTAGCCCCAGAGGTTGAAGTCGCGGGCCCGAACGTCCTTCCACACGTCGGGCAGCTGCTGGTACTCGTGCGGCTCGTAGACGTTCGAGAAGCGCAACGCGACCATCGGGATGCCGGACCAGCGCGACAGCTCTACCGCCATGGCTTCGGTCACGACCTTCGAGAGTGCGTACGTCGTCCTCGAGCGCGGATAGTGGTCCTCGTCGACCGGCACGTAGGCGGGCGGCTCCTCGCTGAATGGCAGCCCGAGCGTCGTCTCGCTCGAAGCCCAGACCACGCGCTGCACGCCCTCGTGGACGGCCGCGTGCAGCACGTTGAAGTTCATGGCGACGTTGTCGTGGAACGTCCTCGTCGGTGGGACGAGGTCGGGCGCCGGGTGGTTGGCGATGTGCACCACCGCGTCCACCCCCCGCAGGACCTCGGCTGCCTGGGTCGAATCGGTGAGGTCGGCCCCTATGACCGCCGGGCCGGTGAACTCCCGGACGGTGTGCAGGTCCACGGGCGCGACGTCGTGTCCGTGGCCGCGCAGCTCGTCCACGGCCGCGCGCCCGATCTTGCCGCTTGCTCCGGTGACGCAGATCTTCATCCAGGAAGCTTCTCGAACACCGGGATGAACCTGGCGGGAAACCGCACGCGATCCGTCGGCCAGGCCACCTGCACGGCGGCCGAGCGGGCTGGCAGATTCGAACGACGATGAACGCTCCACACACGCCGCATGAGCAGGTCGAGCGCGTGCTCCACGCATATGACTGCCAGTGCGCGCTCGGCGCGGGTGCCGCCGCGGCGGTTGACGTAGCCGCTGCGCTGCTGCGCGTCTCGCGCGAGACCGTGATCAAGGCGGTGGCCGTGCGCGACGCGGTGCCGCGAACGCTGCGCTTGGCCGCCTGACGCTGGTAGCGCCGCTTCCGTCATTGTTGTCGCGTGCTGCAGGATGCCGGCACGGGCTTCCCGTCGCCGCTCACACGGTCGCTGCCGACCCCAACCACGGAGGACCATGGATCTGCAACTTGACGACAGGCTGGCGGTCGTCACGGGCGCCAGCAAAGGCATCGGCCTGGCCGTCACGCGGGCGCTCGTGGCAGAGGGCGCCCGCGTGGTGGCGGGGGCGCGCGACGGCAGCGCCGAGCTGAGCGAGCTGGCCGAGGGCGGCCGGGTGTACCCGGTTGCGGTGGATCTCTCGATCCCATCCGGTCCGGCTCAGCTGATCGACGCCGCTCGCGAGCACGGCGCCGTCGAGGTACTGGTGAACAACGTCGGCGCCGTGACCACGCGGCTTGATGGCTTCCTGGCCGTGCCGGACGAGGACTGGCTCAGCTCGCTCAACCTCACGTTCCTCGCGGCGGTCCGCACCACGCGGGCGGCGCTTCCGGACATGCTCGCGGCCGGCCACGGCACCATCGTCAACGTCAGCTCGGTGAACGCATTTCTGCCCGACCCCGCGGTCATCGACTACTGCGCCGCGAAGGCGGCGCTGACGAACTTCTCCAAGGCGCTCTCGCAGGAGCTGGGGCCGAAGGGGATTCGGGTCAACTCGGTGAGCCCAGGGCCGGTGTCGACCGCTCTCTGGCTTGGCGAGAAGGGCGTCGCCGCCACCGTGGCGGCGGCCCAGGGCGGCGACGCCGCGGCGGTCGCCGACGCGGTCGTCGGGCAAATGGTCACCGGCCGCTTCACCACGCCGGAGGAGGTCGCCGACCTCGTCGTGCTGCTCGCCGGCGAGCGCGCCGCCAACGTGACGGGCTCCGACTTCATGATCGACGGCGGGCTGGTGAAGACGCTGTGAGTGGGTAGCCAGGCCATGCTGATCTACTCGATGAGCGTCTCGGTGGACGGCTTCATCGCCGACCGTGAGGGCGCGTTCGCGTGGGGGGCCCCCAGCGATGAGCTATTTGCTTTCCACCTTGAGCGGGTCCGCGGGCTCGGCTGCCATCTGTGCGGCCGCCGGCTCTACGAGACGATGCTGGTGTGGGAGACGGATCCGTCGCTGCGCGACGACGAGCTCGGGGCCGCGTTCGCCGACGTCTGGTGCGCTCTGCCGAAGGTCGTCTTCAGCCGCACGCTCGACAGCGTCCAGGGCAACGCCCGGCTCGCCGAGGCGTCGGTGGCCGAGGAGGTCGCCGCGGCGCTCGAAGCGACGGACAAGGACGTCGAGATCGGCGGCGCCGGCCTGGCCGCGCAGGCGATCGAGCTCGGCCTTGTCGACGAGCTGCGCCCGTTCCGCTGTTCGGTCGTCGTCGGTGGCGGCACGCCGTTCCTGCCGCCGGTCACCGAAGACATCCCGCTGGACCTGATCGAGACCAGGACGTTCGACTCGCGGGTGATCTACGAGCGCTACGGGCGCGCCCGCGATGACTCGGGTTGACACCGCAAGCGTCGAAGCCCCCGCAGATGCAGGGGCTTCGACCGATGGCGCGGCGGGTTTCGAACCTGCGACCTCTCGCGTGTGAAGCGCGATGGGGGCGATGGCAATGTCCCGTCTGGTCAGGGCACGTTGTTCTAGTTAGCAGGGGTTTCGACGGCCGCCGCCGAGGCAACTGGGAGCGCGCAGCGATGGCGCAAATTGCGCCTGTTCTGACGTCGTTTGGGCACCAGTGCCCGAACGAATGTCATCGCCGGCGACGCGAGAGGTCGCTGCGGAGCGGCCGGCCAAATGTGTGCTTTGCATGGAGGGTGTTGCACAAAGCCGATGGATTAGGCTCTGAACTAAAGCGTGGGAGAAGCTGGCAGGTTTCGGTCCGCTTCTCCGCGGCCATCCCATCCCGGCGCCGAACTCGGGACGTCCTGCATGGTGGCGTCCCACGGCACATAGACGTGCCTGATTTCGGACCGGTTTGTGCGACAGCCTCCATGGAGAGCAGCGCTCCTGGTGTCGCGCCGAGCGAGTGCTGTGGGGGAGAAGTGGGAACTGTCTCCAGTGATGCGCGCGCCAGACATGCACGGTGGGCGTCCGGCGGGATCCTCAGGCGACATCAACCGGCGGACGGACGTGATAGCCGTCCGTCGGCGGGTTCTTGATGGCGAAGCCGAGCGAGCTGCGCCAGAACCCTTCCATCCACTGAAGGCCGATCCCACTGCCTCCGCCGGCGAGGCCGGGCGCGACTTGCCCGAGGTTCGCCCGCCACCAGGCATCGTCGTAGAACAGCGAAGCGATCTCGTGGTGTGGCGCCTCGTGCACGAAGACGGCACACCCGTCGGCGAGCATCGGCCATAGCGCGCACAGGCAGTCCTCTAAGGCGTCGCGCAGGTCCACGTCAAGGAACGCGAGCACGACAGGCTGGTCCCAGCCGGGCATCGTGTCGCGGAACACGCCGGAGTGGAACGTGCAGCGATCAATCGCGCCGAAGCGCGTGACGTGATCCCGGACCTCATCCAGCGCGCCGGCGAACATGCCCCGCTGATAGGTGTGGACCTCGGGCCGGTCGAGCAGCACGTGGAAACGGTCGGCCTCCTGGACCTGGGGCAGTCCCGCGAACGTGTCGAAGACGTGCATGTCGCGCTTGGTCTGCGCCGCTCCGAGCGACAGGCTGCACGCGCTGGCGCCCTTCCACGAGCCGCACTCGACGACGCACCCCTCGACGGACGGCTCGACGCGCAACACGTTCTGGACCATCGCCAGGTGCTCAAGCGGGTGCGAGGCGCTAGGCACCGCCTTGGCGACGCGGCGGACCTTGTGGATCAAACCACGCGCCTGTCTGCGCGTGGGACGGTGCGCGGCCGGCACGGCCGGGCTAGACAGGAGTGAGGTGTAGAGCGGGTACGTTGCGGCAGCGAGCCGGTTGGCGTAGCAAAGCTCAAGTCGTCGTCGGTCGATCATCTTGAGGGGGAATCATGGCCGAAGCGAACGGCCGGACGCGGCGTGAGCGACGGGGCGCTCTGCCGTGCTGCGCGGTGTCACGAAGCGCGCGGTATTGACCAGTACTTCACAGGGCCGGTCGTATCCGTCACGGCCCTTTCTCTGGACGACCCCGACGCTGCTGCCGACGGGTGCCGAGAGTGCTGGTTCGAGGCAAGAGCAGTAGCGCCGCGATCCATTGCTCTCACTTGCGAATCGGACGAAATGCGCAGGCTGCCAACTCTTGCGGTTTTCGTCCAGAGCGCCGGTGCCGTCATCGCTATTTGGACCAGACTGGCGACTCGCGCCGTGACGTACTGGACGAGTTCCGGGATCATGAGGCACCTTGAAGCGCATCATCATCATTGCCGTCGCCGCAGTCGCGGCGCTCGCCGTGGGCGTGACCGTTGGGAGCACGCACCAGGAGCACGGGTCGCAGACCCTGCCACCCGGGCTGACTGCCGCGCCGCAGCGTGGGCTGACGCCGGAGCAGTTGTGCGAACAGGCAGCCCAGCAACTGCGCGCCGAGCATCCCGACGCGTATATCGGCGAGTGCAACTCCGATGAAGGAACCATCGCGATTCCGTGACGACGGCGCCCCCGCCGCCCTCCAAGAACTCGGCTGCGTCGGTCCGGCCAAGTAGCCGCTTGTCGTCCGAAGCGATAGGTCGCACGCAAACGTCGATGGCGCCGAGGCGACTCAAGACGCCCCGGCACCACCCGCCCCGGCTTGACCCCCATCAGCCGGTTCGATCCGTGTAGTCGGCGGCTGCGCGGCGGCCTTGCGGCCGAGTGGCCGCCACCGCCTCGGTGTCCGAGGGCCTCCCCGGCGTCGCGTCGAGACCACACCCCACGAGCGCTTGCATGCGAGCACCTGTTCGGCGCGTGTCTTCGGTGTTGCCGCCACCGCGCGGACGCGAGGCGTTCCTGTGGACCAACTGGGGTGTGCTGCGAGCGTTCAATCCAGCGGGTCGCGTCGCTCGCCCCGCAAAGGGAGACTCGGTTAGCTGCCCGCTTGGTCGGGGTCGATCAGGACGAGCTGCCCACCAGGACTGGCACTCGTGGCCGCGGCGCGTCCTGGTCGTCCCGGTCGATGGTTTGAGGCCTCTCCGCGCACCAGCACGAAACACAAGCGCACGCCATGGCGAACGCATCCTCGTCACCGACCTTGACCGGCGCGGCGCGGGGCGCGCTCTTGATCGCGAACGCCGCGACAGCACCCACTCCAACCACAGCAGCTCCGATGAACACCGCAGAGTTCATGCCGTCGACGAACTGCTGGCCGGAGCCGTACCCGCCCTTGGCGGCGAACACGGCCGCCAGCACGGCGACGCCGAACACGCCACCGAGTTCGCGGATCGCGTTGTTGGCCCCGGACGCTTGGCCTTCCTCCTCAGGACGGACCGCGGACAGGACGACATTTGCGACCGGAGCGAAGAACAACGCCATGCCCAAGCCCGAAAGCGCGAACGGGGCGACGAGGTCGATGTATGGCGTGGTCGGCGTCGACACCGCGGCGATCCACCCAAGACCAACCGCCTGTAACGCCAGACCGGTGCCCATCAGGCGGTGGCCGCCGATGCGGTCAGAGAGCGCGCCGGCGACCGGTGCGACGAACATCGGCATCGCCGTCCACGGCAGGATCCGTAGCCCGGACTGAAACGGCGACAGGCCCTGCACGGTCTGGAAGAACTGCGCGATGAAGAAGATCGACCCGAACATCCCGAAGAACATGAAAAAGCTCGACACGTTGGCCAGCGCGAACGTCCGGTTGCCGAAGAAGCGCATTGGGAGCATCGGGTGCTCGGTGTGCAGCTCCCACACGACGAACGCCGCCAGCAGGGCGCTCCCAACGATGAACGCGGCGATGATCCGCGGGGACGTCCAGCCAACCTCGTTCGCGCGGACCAGCCCCCAGACGATCCCGACCAGGCCGCCGCTGGCCAGCCCCAGACCGATCAGGTCGCACTTGGCGAGCGGGCCGCGCGACTCGTCGAGGCGCAGCAGGATGAGAGGCACCAGGACGAGGCCGATTGGGACGTTGAGCCAGAAGATCCAATGCCATGAAATGCCGCTAACGACCGCCCCACCGACCAGCGGCCCGAAGGCGACAGCAAGCCCACTGATTCCCCCCCAGATCCCAAGCGCCAGCCCACGCCGGCTCGCGGGAACTGCGGCAGACAGGACCGTCAGCGTCAACGGCATCACGATCGCACCGCCCACCCCCTGTAGGGCGCGGGCGACATCGAGCGCAAGGATCGACGGCGCCAGAGCCGCCGCAGCGGACGCCGCCGTGAAGATGCCAGCAGGCGCCGACGACCGAATCGGTCACCTAGCGCCGCGCCGGTCAACAGCAGCACGGCGAACGTCAACGTATACGCGTTGACCGTCCACTGCAGGCCGCTCAGGCTCGCGTGCAGGTCCTCGCGGATGACGGGGATCGCCGTTGTGACGACCAGGTTGTCCAGCGTGACCATGAACACCGCGACCGACGTGATGGCCAACGTCCACAGCGCCTTGGGCGTCATACGCGCCGTAACCGCCACCGCATCCGGCGCGGTCGATTCGCCGGTCCCGCTAGCGGCTTGGGTCATCCTGCTCCTCGGGGATGCGATGCCGTCATCGGGGCGATCAACGCCAGAGCCACAACCAGCGGCTCAGGTGAGCATCAAGCTCCCTCTCAAATCGCAGCGGATACACGGGCGGTACGGCGTGCTCATTCATTCGCACGCAAGCGCCACGCACTGATGTCCTTCTGAGGCTCAGCCTACTCCCATCCCATGAACCGGTCCGGGAGGCTCCCGCCGATCTCGGCGTTCAATGGGCACGGGATCGGCTCTCTCCTGAGCTGCCTGTCTGGCTCACTGCCTTCTGCACCGGCGGCGCGGCAGACTGCCCGAAACGGTCACAGCGTGTGACCGCCTTCGCGGAAAGACGAAAAATCAGCCGAGCAAGTCTCTCTCGCGATCAGCAGGTCTAGACAACCGGTGGAGTTGTTGCTCGACGAGCGACTCGAGCGCGTGGATCTGTGCCGCGTCGCGGTACCTGCATTTCAGCTCACGCCGCTTGTTCCAGAACCTGCCAGTCACGCCTGCGACGTCGGGGCTGGCGGCTAGCCAGATCGTGGTGTCAGCGCCGTCTAATGGGGTCTCCGACCATCGCTTCGTCACGAGCATGAGGGCACCGAGCAGACCGCCTGTGCTCTTGGTCAACTCGGTCGTCACATACCCCGGATTCACCGCGTTCGCGGTAACGGACCGGGCATCGAGCTGCGCAGCGAGTGCCCACGTCAGCATTCGGCTCGCCTGCTTGGACGCCCGGTAGGCACCGGTACCGCTGAATCGTCGGCGCTCGTACTGGGTGTCGGAGAGATCGAGGCCGCCGGCGGCGCGAGTCGAGACCGTGACGATGCGCGCCCCCGCTCGCCTCGAGTGCCGGAAGCAGGAGCGTCGTTAGGAGGTAGGGACCGAGCACGTTCACGGCCCAGTGGCGCTCGAATCCCTCGGTGTGACCTCCCGCGTTCCCAACGACGCCGCAGCGTTGTTGACGAGCACGTCGAGCTGCTGCGTTCTGTCGCCGAAGGACCCGGCGAAGGACCGCACCGATGCGAGCGAGGCCAGGTCGACCTCCATGACGGACACCTCCTGCGAGCCCGTTGCCGCGGCGATCTCCCGCCGCGCAGCTTCGCCGCGCTCAGTGCTGCGACACGCGAGCACGACGCGAGCGCCCATCCGCGCAAGCTCGCACGCCGTCTGCTTGCCCATGCCGCTGTTCGCGCCAGTGACGACGGCCACCTTGCCAGACAGATCCGACTCGAACGGAACGTAGGTCACGATCACCTAAGGGTCGCATTTGAGGTTGCTCCCGTTCCTTGCGAACGCGCAGAGTCAAAGCGGCGTCGCCGCGTTCGGGCTCGCCGCCTGCCACGTCCTCGCGTGGTTGTGCCGTAGCTGGGCATGCCATCTGGCCAGGGATCGACAGACATGGCTCGGCGCGCTGTGCGCGTGGCCCGTGCTCGGTCAACGGAACGGGGCCATCCGGATACTCAGGTCGGTGACGGCGAAGCGGTGCAGGTACCACGCCCGGCCGCGAGGGACCTGCTTGGCCTCCGCGCGCCACAGCGCGGCGAATTCGCGCTTGAAGCCCAGCCGCGGGAACTGCTCGAGCACGCGCCTGCGGACCGCGTCGGGGATCTCGTTGCTGCGCGAGCCGAAGACGTCAACGGCCGCGCCGGCGGACATGAGATAGGCCTCGGGGCCGGACGCAAGGCCGACACCGGGGCTGTGATGCATGGCGATAGCGTTGGTCACCACCTCCCGGCTGTCGGCGGGCACTCCGTGGCGGTCGGCGAACTCGCGGGCCAGCGCCGCGCTGCGCACGGTGAAGTCGACGTGCGGGACGGGGCTTGGAAGCCCAGTGTCGTGGAACATCGCGGCGAGGTACAGCAACTCACGGTCAAACGAGATCCCGCGTCGTGCGGCGATGGCGGCTGCCCAGGCGTAAGCACGATGGGAGTGGTTGCGCAGCGCCGGTGTGAGGACGTCCTCGGCGGCCTCCTGCGCGTCTCGGGCCAGCGACGAGTCCGGGG
>VAYD01000520.1 GCA_005883905.1 Actinomycetota bacterium | reverse complement strand
GGAGTCCCATGAACCGCGCCCCCATCGTCATCGGCTCGACCGTGTTCGGCACCGCCGCGGTGCTGAGCTTCCACGCCCATCCCGCGGCGGTCCCGGTCGCCACGCCCTCGTCGAGCACGACGACCACGACGCCGACCACGACCACGCCGTCGCGCACGTCCTCCGGCGCCAAGGCGGCGCTCGGCGATCCCGAGTCGACGCGCTACGGCGTCGCCCAGGTCCGCGTCACGGTGTCCGGCGGCAAGATCACCAAGGTCGAAGCCGTGCAGCTGCAGAACGGCGACCCCAAGTCGCAGCAGATCTCCAGCTACGCCGAGCCAATCCTCCAGCAGAGCGTGCTGAGCAAGCAGACCGCCGCCGTCGACACCGTCAGCGGCGCCACCTACACGAGCCTCAGCTACGGTGCCTCGCTGCAGTCAGCGCTCGACAAGCTCGGCTTCAAGGCCGCCGACGGCTCGACGGCCAGCACCGACACGTCGCAGCTGCAGTAGTCCCAGGTAGCCTCGGCCCCGATGAGCCTCGACGACTTCGCACGCCGGCCGCTGCTGTTCGGCCCGTCCCCGGTCCACCGCCTCGAGCGGCTGACCGAGCACCTGGGCGGCGCCGCGCTCTGGGCCAAGCGCGACGACTGCAACAGCGGGCTCGCGTTCGGCGGCAACAAGACGCGCAAGCTCGAGTACCTCGTCGCCGACGCGCTCGCGCAGGGCTGCGACACACTCGTCTCGATCGGCGGCGTGCAGTCCAACCACACGCGCCAGGTCGCGGCGGTTGCGGCCCGGCTCGGGCTCGGCTGCGTGCTCGTGCAGGAGAGTTGGGTCGACTGGCCCGACGTCACGTACGACCGCGTCGGGAACATCCAGCTCAGCCGCATCATGGGCGCCGACGTCCGGCTCGTGCAGGCGGGGTTCGGCATCGAGTTCAAGCAGAGCTTCCAGCAGGCGCTGGACGACGTCCACGCCGCGGCCGGCACGCCCTATGCGATCCCGGCCGGCGCCTCCGATCACCGCCTCGGCGGCCTGGGGTTCGCGAACTGGGCGCGCGAGCTGGCCGAGCAGGAGCGCGAGCTCGGCGTCTTCTTCGACACGATCGTCGTCTGCTCCGTCACCGGCAGCACGCAGGCCGGGATGATCGCCGGCTTCGCCGGACAGGAGCGGGAGCGCCGCGTCATCGGGATCGACGGCTCCGCCAAGCCCACCGAGACCCGCGACCAGGTGGCGCGGATCGCGCGCAACACCGCCGAGCTGATCGGCCTCGGCCGCGAGCTGCGCGACGACGAGGTCATCCTCGACGAGCGCTACCACGCCGGCACGTACGGGATCCCGGACGAGCAGACGCTCGCGGCTATCTCGCTCGCCGGCCGGCTCGAGGGCATGCTCACCGACCCCGTCTACGAGGGGAAGTCGATGGCGGGCATGATCGACCTCGTCGCGACCGGCGAGATCGACCGCGAAGCCAACGTGCTGTACGCGCACCTCGGCGGCCAGCCGGCGCTCAGCGCCTACGCCGGCGTCACGCCACGCTGATCGAATAGGTGGCGGTGTAGGAGGACCCGGGCGCGACCCAGGTCAACCGGTCGCCGCTGACGAGCGCGTTCGTCGGCGCCGTCATCGGCTCGAAGCAGATGACGTCGTCGTCCGCAGGCGCGTAGACCTGCGCGCACGGGTAGCCCGCGTCGAGCCGCAGCACGATCCGCCGCCCGCCACCGGAGAGCGCGAACCGGGCGCCCCGGCGCAGCGACGCATAGCCGTCGTCGTAGGTGCGCGCGCCGCGCACGAACGACTCGGCCGGCGCGAACTCCGACGCGCCCGTCGGGATGCTCAGGTCGTCCAGCGCGAGCGTGCTGCGCAGCACGTGCGGCAGGCGCAGGTACGGGTGAAAGCCGAACGACACCGGCACCGGCGCCTCGTCCCCGGCGACGAGCGTCGTGCGCACGGTCAGCGTGCGGGCGCCGACGCCGGCGCGCATCACGACGCGATGCGGGTACGGGAAGAACTCGAGCAGCTCGGGGTGCGCTCCGAAGTCCAGCTCCGCGCCGAGCATCGAGCTCGTCGCCGCGAACACGTCCCAGTAGGGAGCGAGGAGCCCGTGGATCGGGAGGCCGTGCTCGTCGCGCGGGATCAACGGCGAGTCCGGCAGCTCGGTCGCCAGGCGGTTCGCCCACGGATGCAGCAGCGGGATGCCGCGCTCGCCGAGCAGCTCCGCCCCGCGGTGGCGCAGCGACGTGGCGAGCAGGCCGTGCGCGGGCACGAACGTCGCCTCCAGCTCGCCGAGCGGCGGGCGCAGGCGCAGGACCGGCAGCACGGTGGC
>VAYD01000156.1:8269-10681 GCA_005883905.1 Actinomycetota bacterium | reverse complement strand
CGAGGACGAGGGGGAGGGCGCCGTCCGTCTGCGTGTGCCCGACGAGGGCGCCACCGTGGTGCACGACGTCATCCGCGGCGACACGACCTTCCGGCACGTGCACCTCGACGATCCGGTGATCGCCCGGGCCGACGGATCGGTGCTCTACAACTTCGCCGTCGCGATCGACGACCTCGACTCGGGGATCACGCACGTGGTCCGCGGCGAGGACCACCTGTCCAACACGCCCAAGCAGGTGATCGTGCTCGAGGCGCTCGGCGCCGAGCCGCCGCTGTACGCCCACCTGCCGCTGCTGCACGGCCCGGACGGCAAGAAGCTCTCCAAGCGCCACGGCGCCGCTTCGGTGCAGGAGCTGCGCGACGCCGGCTATCTGCCGGCGGCGGTGCGCAACTACCTCGCGCTGCTCGGGTGGGGCGCCGCCGACGACGAGACGATCCTGTCGACCGAGCAGCTCGTCGATCAGTTCGACATCGCGCGCGTGCAGCGCAACCCGGCGCGCTTCGACGAGCAGAAGCTGCGCTGGATGAACGGTCGCTACCTGCGCGAGCTGTCGCTGGACGAGCTGACGCAGCTCCTGGAGGAGCACACCGGCCGGACCGGGCTCGGGCCGGCGGTGGCGATCTCGCACGAGAAGATCCAGACGCTGGCGGACTTCTGGCCGCTGGCCGGGTTCATCTTCGACGGGCCCGCCGACGACCCCGGCGCGCGTGAGAAGTGGCTGGACACCGAGGGCCGCGGCGCGCTGGCGGATGCGCGCGATGCGCTGGCAGCGATCGAGGAGTGGGACGGCGACGCGATCGAGGTCGCGCTGCGCGCCGTGATCGAGGCGCGCCACGCCAAGCCCAAGGACGTCTTCCAGCCGATTCGCGTCGCGCTCGCGGGCACGACCGTGTCGCCCGGTATCTTCGAAACGCTCGCGGTTCTCGGGCGGGACGAATCGCTTGCACGCATCGAAAACACGCTCGGTGCGGCCTTTTCAGCGTAAGCTGATTTCAGGACTCAATCATCCGTCCACTCCTGCCGATACAGGTGGCGACACATCCCATCGCCACACGCATTGCTCCAATCACCATGGCCGAACCCGCCCCTTCCATGAACACGCCTGCCCAGGATCCTCGTGGTGCCTCCCGTCATCACAACGAGGGCCACGGGCGCCGGCTGACGGCTGCCTTCGAGGCGCTCGAGGCGTTCCCGGCGCTGGCCGAGTCGCGCAACCGCCTGCTGCGCGTTGTCAAGCAGGAGCGCGTCTCCACGAGCGACGTCGTCGCCGCCGTCGAGAGCGACGTGGCGCTGGTGATCGCGGTGCTGCGCCTCGGCAACCAGGTCGAGGGCAAGAGCCGCGGCAAGGTGGAGTCGGTCGTCTCGGCCGTCGAGCTGCTGTCGCCCGAGGCCGTCCAGCAGCTCGCGACGCGGGCGCGGACCTTCGACTTCTTCGAGCGCTCCTCGGTCTGGGACGCCGCGCCTGAGCGCTTCCGCCTGCACGGCGTCGCGACGCAGCGCGCCGCCGACCGGATCGCCACCGAGGTCGGCTACGAGCAGCGCGACCGCCTGATGGTCACGGCGCTGCTGCACGACATCGGCAAGCTCGTCCTCATGCACGCCTACCCGGGCTACCCGCAGCAGGTCCACAACGGGGCCCGCACGCCGGAGGAGCGCATCCACCGCGAGCGCCGCGAGCTCGGCGTCGACCACGCGCTGGTCGGCGGCGTCCTCGCCCGCCGTTGGGGGCTGCCGAAGGGCGTCGCCTCCGTCATCGAGCGCCACCACGCCGACGACGCGACCGGCGAGGCCGCGTTCGTCCGCCTGGCCGACATGCTCGCCCACTACTCGCAGGGCGGCGCGGTGTCGCCGACCGAGCTGCTGAAGACCGCGCGCACGATCGGGCTCGGCCCGACCGAGCTGCGGTCGATCATGTACGACCTTCCGTACCCGACCACGGGCCGCGCCCGCCAGGTCGATCCGTGCCCGCTCAGCTCGCGCGAGGTCGAGGTGCTCAAGCGCCTGGCCGAGGGCAAGGTCTACAAGCAGATCGCGCTCGAGCTCCAGCTCTCGACGAGCACGGTGCGCACGCACCTCCACAACATCTACGGCAAGCTCGGCGCCGTCGATCGCGCGCAGGCCGTGCTGATGGCCACCGAGCGCGGCTGGCTCTAAACCACCTGAAGTTGGCGTGCCTCGGCCCTCGGGTAGGGTCGAGTCATGATCCGCTTCCTCTTCCGGCTCGCCGTCCTGGCGGGCGCCGTTGCCCTCGTCAAGAAGGCGCTGGACGCGCGTTCGTCCGCCTCCGAGCCCGCGCCTGCGCCGACGCCGCCCGCGCCGAGCGCCGCGCCTGAGCCGGTCCGCGCCACGGCGCCCGAGGAGGCGCCCGGCCCGAGCGTGACGCCGCCGGGCCGCGAGGAGGGCAGCGAGACC
>VAYD01000156.1:6438-8260 GCA_005883905.1 Actinomycetota bacterium | reverse complement strand
ACCCGACGACGACGCGCTCGTCGCCGAGGAGGAGGCCGCCGCCGCGGCCGAGGCGCGCGGGATCGGCGGTCCGCGGCTGCACGACGCCGACGACCCGGCCTTCGAGGCGGCCTACGAGGCGGGCGAGGGCGAGGCCGAGGGGTTCGAGATCGCCGAGCGCGAGCTCGAGGAGAACGCCGAGCACGGCGGCGGCCGCGCCGACCCGTTGCGCGATGCGTTCACGCCGGAGGTCGAGTCCGACGAGGCCACGGCGCTCGACGGCGAGGCGGACAGGATCCTCGAGGCCGACGAGGACCGCAGGGAAGAGTAGGTGGCGTAGCCTGCGCGTCAGTGATCTCGATCACCACCAAGAGCCCGTACGCGCTGCGCGCGCTCGCTGAGCTCGGCCGCACCGGAGGCGACGGCCCGATTCCGATCGGCGAGCTCGCCCGCCGCCGCGACATTCCCGTGCAGTTCCTCGAGCAGCTCTTCGCGACGCTGCGCCGCGCCGGCGTCCTGCGCTCGCAGCGCGGCGTGAAGGGCGGCTACCTCTTTGGGCGCGACCCGAGCGAGGTCACCGTGCTCGAGGTCGTCGAGCTCCTCGACGGCCCGCTCGGCCGCGACGCCGACGGCATCCTCGCCGAGGCGGCCGCCGCGGCCCGCGCCGTCCTGGAGAGCACGACGATCGCCGACCTCGTCGAGCGCGAGACGCGCGAGGCGGGCATCGCGATGTACCAGATCTAACGAGCCACCCTCAACGGGGCCTCTCACGCACGAATCGGGGTCGCTGGGGGACGCTCGGGAACGGTGGGACGGGGGGGTTTCGTTCCCACCCTGGTCGTCGCGCTCCTATTAAGCGCGTTCGTTCCCGTGGCTTCGGCTCGGTGTTCAGGGGACAGTCGTCGCGCTTCGCGGTTCACAGCGCTAACGGGCGGGAACGATAGGCGCACGGGGCGACGTATCCCGGATGGGAAGGGAGTTCAAGATGCAACGAAGGCTGCTCTTCGTCGTCGCGGTGCTGGTTGCGGCGTTGGCCGTGTTCACTGGCGGGGCGTCTGCGTCAGGCCCGGCAGCACCCGGCAAGGACGTGATCCATCTCAACTGCGACGGGATCGGCGCCGTCACTGTGTCTGTGCCGCGCAGCGACAACAACAACGGCGCGGGTCAACTCGTTGGCATGAAGGGCCACGGCATCCCTGTGGCGTTCACTTTCACGATCACCGATGTGACGAAGAACACCGTCCTCGACAGCGAGTCGTCCGCGGTCGGTCACGGCCACGCCCACCGCCACCAACCCACGACGCACTGCTCCGGGGTGCTGTTCTCGGGCCTCGCGTCCGACTTCTTCGGGGGAGGCCAACTACCCCCCGGGGTCGACCCCGGCGACACCATCGAAGTCAGCATCTCCGGTCAGGTGATCGTCAAGCTGTAACGGACGGTCCCTATGACGTCCGCCGCAGAGCCGCTGCTCTTGAAGTGGCGGCTTTGCCGTGATCGCGTTCCCGCAGCCGTTCCCGCGGGCCTCGTTTCGAGGCTAGAGCCCGCGATGTACCAGATCTGATCCTCGGCCTCGATTTGGCCGTCAAGGGACAGTAGGGGGGAACTGGAGCCGCCACCGCGTCCGTGCCCCGGTCTCCGGAACGACCTCCACCTCCGTGCAGACGAAGGGATCACGGGCCATCCGTAGCAACGTGACATTGGCGTTGCGGCGACGGCTCTGTCCCTCCAACGCGCCCCCAGGCCCAAGGTTTGCCGCACTCCTGCCTATGGACGGTTGTTCAAGGGCACCGATGCCGCCACAACTCGCCGGCTACCCCCGGTGGCCCATGGTCGATCCCCTCCG
>VAYD01000156.1:0-6346 GCA_005883905.1 Actinomycetota bacterium | reverse complement strand
TGGAACTTGACCAGCTGGCCGTCGCGATAGGTAAGCACGTCTGCCGAATCCGCCTGCTCGCCACCGACGGTGATCTGTGTGAGCACGACGACACGGTCCTCGTCGGAGAACCAGTGCTGCGGCGAGGTCGTAAAGCCCTTCTCGGCGAGCTTGGCCCACAAGGCTCCGACCTCTTGCTTGCTGTGCGCCGTGCCGCTGATCGCGCTGTTGCCGGGCGTTATCCACTCGACATCGTCTGCGATCCTGGCCATCGCGCCGTCTGCGTCACCCGCTGAGAACGCGGCGTACGCCTGCTTCGCAGTCTCGACGTTCTGCTCTCCGGCCATAGGGCAACCCTCTTCTCCTATCGGCGGGGACGATGCTCCCCTTGTTGACGGGGGCGCGCGCCCAACGGGCTGAGGGCGCAGGACGCGCGCCCGTGAGCACCGAGGCTACTCCGCCCCGCCCAGTCTTGCTCTTCCCGCACCGATGAACATATGGCCGCATGACCACAGCGATCTTCGGCTTGATCGGCGTGATCTAACGGCCGGGACGTACCTGGACCTGAGCCGCCTCCGCGGCGCTGAGATCCAGCACGTCGACCACCCGATCTCGAGCCTGCTCGTCGGTCTCGGCAGTGACGTGGATGGTGGCAATGGTGTCGCCCGCTTCCGTGTTCTCGCCGCGATAGCCGGTGAACGCGGGTCCCAGCCCACCTGCAGACGCCGCGGCGAGCTTGTCCTGCTCGGCGGTCGTGAAGTTGCGGTGCACCGTCACAACGAATTCGCTCATACGGCAGACGCTAGCGGGGCGTGGGCGCAGATCGTTGCCTGACCCCGCCCGCTGCGTTGAGAGGGTCCCGCGGAGTCTTAGCGCGGCTGTGCGTCAGGGGACAGAGGACCTAAGCCCAGTGGTCCCGAGCGGTCGTCAGCGGCGCGAATCGAGGCTAGAGCCCGCTGCCACGCACGACGTTCGGGGAGGTGTCAGATCTGAAGGCGCCCGCCGGTTCGCTCGTGTGAGCGATTGCGCATTCGAGCGTGACGAACGCCGCTGACCGGGCGCTCGTGGCACTGAACACTTCGCCGAGAGAGCCGTGTCGCCCGCCCCGCGACGCGGCTCTCGAACTGCTGCCGATCACGGGGAGAAGAACAGGCCGGCCCAACGCACCCCACGCCTTCCGTAACCGCCGAGCCGCCGCACCCTCCTTGCGCGTATGCAGACCCTAGGCGCTCTCGCAGCGCCTGAACATCCCCAGAACTGGGGGTCATGCGTGCGCGTGCGGACGCTTCGGGGCGGAGTGCTTCGAGTGCTTGTGGCTCTTCTTCGGCTTCCCCTTGAAGACACCGCAGAGCAGCACCTCGTCGGTGGTGCCGGCCTGGTAGACGACGACGGCGTAGGTGGCCGTCCTGTCGAATGTGAAGGCGCCCTTCTTGGTCCAGGCCTTCGAGTTGGCGTTGCCCTTCCGGCCGGCCTTGAGCTTGCGGTACTTGAAGCCCGCGACCTTCGTGCCGTCGGCGCAGACCGTGGTCGCGTCGGTGCCCTGGACGACCGCCCACGGGTAGGTCGCATGCGCGACCATGCCCTTCAGGTGCAGCGACACTTTGGCGTTGCGCCCGTTCGCGGTCATCTGCGCCCTGCCGCGCATCGCCGTGTAGTCGGCGACGTCGGCGCGGACCGGCTTGAGCGTGGCCCATCGAACCTTGGCCTTGTGCGAGCCGTGGCTCCCGTGCCCGACGGCGGAGGCGGGGACGCCGACGGCAACCCCCAGCGCCGCCGACAGAGCGAGGATGCGGTTCATGCCGCGACAACTCGGCGAAGCATCGGAAGTTGGTGCCTCGCCGAGCAGCGGTCAGCGTCGAGACCTACGCGCGCTACCAGCCGAAGTCCGCGCCCTTGGGCAGCTCGCCCGAGCCCGTGTCGCCCTCGGCGCGCGCGTTGGCGATCGCCGCCGAGCGGTTGGTGCCGTCGCCGTCGCGCACGATCACCTCCTGGTGCATCGTGATCGGGTGCAGGTAGCAGAAGAACTGGTAGTCGCCCGGCTTGAGGAAGCCGCGTGACGTGTACTTCACGCCGCCCGACAGCGTCGGCGTGCCCACCACCTGCGGCCCGCTCGCGAGCAGGACGTTGTGGCCGACCGGATCCGCAAACGTCCAGGTGATCTGGCCGTTGAGCGGGATCTCGAGCTTCGCCGGCTTGAACTGGTTGTCGACGACCTGCACGTGAGCAGGGCCGTTGAAGACCGTCGCGGGGCCGGGCAGGTGGTCGATCGGCCCGATCTTGCCGTTGGCGCCCAGGACGTTGAACGGGATCTTCTCGTACGGCGGGTCGCCGACGTGGCCGTCGCTGCGCAACAGGATCTCCTTGGAGTCCTTCGGAAGAGCGGAGCAGGGGGAGCTCTTCGGCGCCGGCCCCTGCGCGACGTACACGTGCATGATCGACATCACGCGGGCGCGCGCGTAGTCGGCGTTGTAGTCGGCCTGCAGGTCGATCTTCTCGCCCTTGCGCACCGGGATGCCGGTCCGGGACTGGAAGAAGCGCGTCCCCACCGGCCCGGGCTCGTGCAGGACCGGCCGCAGCCTGTAGACCAGGTCGGTCTGCGGCCCGAAGAGCGGGTCGGTGTCGAGGAGCTTGCGGTCGCCGCACCCCGGCTGCGTCAGGCTCATCGTGATCGCGCCGCCGTGCAGGTGGCCGCCGGCTGCGACGATGCGCCCGTTCATCGGCACGGTCCAGCGGAACGTGCGATGGTCGAGCCCGCTCGACAGCTGCTGGACCGAGTAGCTGGGCTGCGTCGTCTTGCAGCCGTTGGCGCGGATCCAGAACGGCCGCACCGGGATCTGCTTTCGCTGTGTGATGGTGAACGTGTACTGCACGTACACGTTGCGGGCCTCGAAGCTGTGGCTCATCAGCATCGTCTGCATGCGCCAGCGGTCGTGGCGGTGCACCGGGTAGCCGTATCCCTTCGGCAGCAGCAGCTGCTCGCGCTCCTCGCCGGTGCCGTAGAACGGCTCGCCCTTGCGTCCCTTGCACGAGCCGACCGGCTCGTCGTTGGGCCGCCCGTCGTTGAGGAACACGATGTGGTGCAGCATCACCCGGCGGATGCTCACCCGGCTCCCGTTGCCGTAGTGCAGCGTGGCGTTCATCTTCGTGATGTAGCCGTCCATGTGCGGCGAGCGCACGCGGATCTTCGGCAGCAGCGTCTGGAACCCGTTGATGTGGAACGGGCCTGCGCGGAACGTGATCGTCTGAGCGGAGGCGGACGCGGTGCCCGCGGCGAGAGCCGTCATGGCCGCGATCGCCAGGGCGAGGAGCAGGCGGAGCTTCATTGCTGAGGGAATCCTAAGGTGCGATAGGGCTGGACCGGACATCGCACGAAACGCATCGCGAGGTCCGAAGTTACGTTCGGCTCAGCGCAACGCTGTTCCTTCAAGAACGGCCGCGAGCCGTTCGGCGGCTTCCTCGATGTCGGCATCCGGAGTCGCGAGCGAGAGCCGCGCCCATCCGGCGCCGCGCGCGCCGAAGCCTTCGCCGGGCGCCACGCCGACGCGCGCCTCGGCGATCAGGCGCTCGGGCGTGAGTCCGTGGGGGAGCCGCCACCACGCGTAGAACGAGCCCTCGGGGAGGTCGATCTGCGCGCCCGCCGCGCGCAGCGTCTGCACGAGCCGGTCGCGGCGCGCCTCGTAGACCGCTCGGCGCTCGGCGACGTCGGACTGGTCGGAGCGCAGCGCCGCCGCCAGGCCGCGCTGCAGCGCCGTGAAGACGCCGGCGGCGCTGTGGTCGAGCAGCGTCTGGATGCGGCCTACGAGCTCGCCGTTGCCCACGGCGAAGCCGACGCGCCAGCCGGCCATCCCGTAGATCTTCGAGGGCGACCACAGCTCGAGCGCGCACTCGCGCGCGCCGTCGATCTCCAACACGCTGCGCGCGCGGCGACCGTCGAACGCGAGGAAGCCGTACGCGAGGTCGTGGATCAGCATCGCGTCGCGCTCGCGACACCACGCGACCGCGCGCTCGAACGTGCCGTCGTGCTCGCAGACCGCGCACGGGTTCGACGGGTAGTTGAGCCAGACGGCGGCGGGCCGTTCGTCGCCGACGGCATCGAAGTCCGGCTGCCAGCCGGCGCTCGATTCGAGCGGGAGCGGCTTCGCCGTCGCGCCCGCCAGCGCGACGCCCGACGGGTAGTCCGGGTAGCCCGGGTCGGGCAGCAGGATCGTGTCGGCGCGCCCGGCCGCTGCGACGCAGGCGAGCATGATCCCGGTCTTCGTTCCCGGTACGACGGCAACCTCGGTGTCGGGATCGAGCGCGACGCCGTGGTCGGCGCCGTAGCGCTCCGCGATCGCCTCGCGCAGGTCGCGATGTCCGCCGAACGGCGGGTAGCCGTGGACGACCGGCGTCGCAGTCTGGTCCACGGCAGCCTTCAGCGCCGCGAGCGCGTGTGGCGGTGGCGGAAGGTCCGGATTGCCTCGTCCGAGGTCGATGAAGCGCCGCACGCCGGGCCCGTCCTGAGCGCGCGCGGCGGCTGCAGCGGCCAGGATCCGGGTGAAGTACTGCTCGGGAAGCCGGTCGAACAATCCGATATGACTGACCTTCGCATGTCTCGTGTCACCTCGAACATCGCCGACCACGTGGGCCGCACGCCGATGGTCCGGATGGACCGCCTCGCGCCCGAGGGCGTCGAGCTCTACGGCAAGCTCGAGTCGCTCAACCCGGGCGGCTCGGTCAAGGACCGCATCGGCGTCTCGATGATCGATGCGGCGGAGAAGGACGGCCTGATCGAGCCCGGCCGCACGACGATCGTGGAGGCGACGAGCGGCAACACGGGCATCGCGCTGGCGTTCGTCTGTGCAGCCAAGGGCTACGACCTCGTGCTGACGCTGCCGCAGGGGATGAGCCGCGAGCGCGAGGGGCTGCTGCGGCTCTACGGCGCGCGGGTGCAGATCACCGAGTCGATGGGCGGCATGGACGAGGCGGTGCAGGCGGCACGCAAGATGGCGACGCAGCCCGACGTGTTCCTGCCCGACCAGTTCTCCAACCCCGCGAACCCCGACATCCACCGGCGCACGACCGGTCCCGAGATCCTCGAGGCGCTCGACAACCGCGTCGACGTGTTCGTGGCGGGGGTCGGGACCGGCGGGACGATCACGGGCGTGGGCGAGTGCCTGAAGGCCGTGAACCCGTCGACCCGGATCGTCGCGGTCGAGCCGGCGAGCTCGGCGGTCCTGTCCGGGCGGCCGCCCGGGCCGCACAAGATCCAGGGCATCGGCGCGGGGTTCGTCCCCGAGGTCCTCAACCGCGAGGTCCTCGACGAGATCATCCCGGTGCCCGACGAGTCGGCGATCGAGATGGCGCGGCTGGCCGCCCGGCGCGAGGGCGTGCTGTGCGGGCTGTCATGCGGCGCCGCGCTGTGGGGCGCGTTGCAGGTGGCGGCGCGCCCGGAGATGCAGGGCAAGCGGATCGTGGCGGTGCTGCCGGACTCCGGCGAGCGCTACGTCTCGACGCCGTTCTTCGCCCCCTGAGCCCAGGCCTCCATCGCCGGCCACGGCCCGAGGCCGGCGTCGACGTTCAGGTGCCCGCCGCCGGGAAGCAGGTCGATCGGAAGGTCCAGCGGGCCGCCGTAGAGCGATGCGGCGCCCTCCGGGCAGTACGGGTCGTTGTCGGAGCAGAAGAGCCGCGTGTGCTTGGCCGCGTTTGCGACGTCCTGCGCCGTCGCGGTCACCGGGAAGAACGGCTCGAGCTCGCGCAGCCCGGCGCGCAGCGACGGCGGCGCGACGAGCGCGACGCGGTCCACAGGGCGCTTCAGCTCCTGGCTCACCGCGAGCCAGGTGACGCACGACAGCGAGTGGCAGATGACCACGCGCTCGTCGCTGTCGAGCCCCGCCAGCTCGGCGAGCACCTCCCGGCGCCAGGTGTCGGGATCGGGCGTGTCGGGGTCGGGCAGGTCCGGGAAGCGGACCTTGTGGCCGTCCTGCGTGAGGCGCTCCTGCAGCCAGCGCTGCCAGTGTCCCGGTCCCGACCCGCTGAGTCCGTGGAGGATCAGGAACGCCGACGCCATCCTGCGAGCTACCGTATATGAGGCATGCTCGGCCTCGGAACCCTGACGCGCGTCCCGCGCGAGCTGCGCCGCGATGTGTCCGCCGCCCATGAACGCGACCCCGCGGCCCGCGGCGTTTCGTCGCTCGAGGTGCTGGCGGCGTGGCCCGGCGTGCACGCGCTGCTGTCGCACCGCGTCGCTCACGTCATGCAGGTGGCAGGCGTTCCGCTCGTCCCGCGCACGCTCGCGCTCGTCACCCGGGCGGTCACCGGAATCGAGATCCACCCGGCCGCGAAGGTCGGCGAGGGCCTGTTCATCGACCACGGCAACGGCGTCGTCATC
>VAYD01000155.1 GCA_005883905.1 Actinomycetota bacterium | reverse complement strand
GACGGCCGCGACGCAGGCCTCGTCGGTCCCGAGCGGCGTCGACCACGCGGTGCACTACCTGCGGGCGATGATCCCACTCGGACCTGGCGCGCTGAGCCACTACGAGCTCCGGCAGGGCTGGTCGCGCGCGAACGCCTATCCGCTGAGCGAGATGTCGTCGAAATCCGGCTTCAAGGTCTACGACAGCCGCCGCTGCCAGGACAGCGGCTGGCCCTCGATCGCGAAGACGCCCGTCGAGGGCGTGTCGCTCGATTTCCTCGACCGCATCGAGCGCTACGCGCTCAACGACGGCGTTCGTGCGGCGCCCGCCTGCCTGCAGGAGCAGCGTGGGGCGACGACGTTCCAGCACCTTCTTCCGTCCCACTGACCCCTGTCCCACACACCACGAGGAGAGCAATGAGACGTTCCATGACGGTGGCGGCCGCGGCCGCTTTCGCGGCCCTTGCCGTCGCCGGCCCGGCACAGGCGGCCCACACACAGGACCTGGTATTCGGCGCGACGCTGCTGGATCAGCCCAAGGGCCAGCCGTGGGCAGTCAACCTGAACGTCAACGCGACGCTCGGCACCACCGACGGCGGGCTGGCCGCGCCGCTGCATCACGTCCGGTTCCAGTTCCCCGCAGGCGCGAGGGTCAACGCCGACAAGTTCCCGACCTGCTCGCCTGGGAGCAGCTTCGAGAAGACGCTGTCGTGCCCGAAGGGATCTGTGCTCGGAACCGGCTTGGCGAAGGTCGACGCGCGGCCCTTGCTGAACAACGTCGACGCGAAGTTGAAGCTGTTCAACGGGAAGGGCAATGCCAGCAAGCGGACGCTGTACCTGAGTGCCACGACCGCCGACTCGGGTATCGAGATCAACCTGGTGTTCCCGGCCACGCTGGCCAGAGTCGGCGGCCGGTACTCGTACCAGTTCGACCTCGACCTGCCCGACATCGTCGCGGTGAGCGGAGCGCCGCCGGTCGCGATCAACGGCTTCAACGTCGACGTCGGTGGCCGCATCAAGAAGCACGGGAAGAAGATCTCCTACATCGACGCACCGACCAAGTGCCCGTCGGGCGGCTGGCCGTTCACCGGGACGTTCACGTTCGGCGACGGGACGCTGCCCACGCTGTCGTCGCACCTCGACTGCACGCTGAAGACCGTCAGCGGCTGAGCACGCCGCACACGCCGCGTCGGAGAGAGGGCCCGCCTTCGGCGGGCCCCTTCTTTGCGGCCAGGAGCGCTCAGCTCACGCGTTGCGGCGCTGCGCGGCCTGGTCCGGGGATCGAGGGAAAGAGGCGTCGCCAGCCGTCGCGCGCGCGTGCGTGACGTTCTGGGCCGGAAAGTTCTCGCTATGCGAGAAGAATCCGGCCCACAACTGAGCGACGGCGCCGCCCTCTCTCGCTTCGGAGGGCGGACCCGCTGGTTGAAGACCGGGTCGCGCCATTGCTCGAGCAGGTCGGTCATCGCGGGTGAGTCTTCCACCACCAACCACAATGGGCCCGCCGAAGCGGGCCCATGTGGTGTGCTCTCCTCCTGGCGTTTCGGCCTAGAGGCCTGTGGCCGACTCGAACAGGCTCGCCAGCGCCTTGTAGCCCTGCTTGCTCGGGTGGATGTCCGCGAGCGGGCTGCCCGGGTTGAACGTGCCGCCCGGGCACATGCCCGTCAGCGCGCAGATCACGGGGACGTCACCCGTCTCGGGGCCGCCCGACGAGCCGCTCGGGTTGAACACCGGGAGCGGGTCGACGAAGTGCGCGCCGTGCTGGATCGCGATCGAGCGGATCATCGAGTTCAGCTGGGCGATCGCGCCGTCACCCGTGATCGGGCCGATGGCGAGGAGCGTCGGGTAGGGGTTGTAGACGCCCATCACCGCGTAGTTCGCGTTCGGGGCCACGGCCTGCAGGTTGTTCAGGATCGTGTTCGTGTTCGCCACGATCGTGTTGAACTGCGACTGCAGGCCGGCCGAGATGCACGGGTTCGCCGCCGCCGCCGGGAACCCGCAGGCCGACAGGAAGTCGAGCAGGTCGTTGGCGCCGATGTTGAGCGTGATCGGGCTCGTGTTCGGGTGCGCGTTGAGCCAATTCACCGCATCCTGCATCTGCGAGTTGCCGACGCCGTAGTTGTGGTGAAGGAACGCGTACGGGAACCCGCTGCCCTTGCCGCAGAGGCCGCCGCCCGGGTTGAATCCGTTCAGCAGCGAGTTCGTCTTCTCACCCGGGCAGCCGTCGTTGACGACGGACAGGCCGGGGTTGCTCTGCTGCATGTGCGCAGCGAAGACGTTCACGTAGCCGTAGTTGAACGACGCCTGGTTGACCGCCGGGAACTGCGCGGCGAACTGAGCGGCGTTGTAGCCGTAGGCGATCGAGTCGCCGAGGGCCAGGTAGTAGCCGCTGGATGCCGGCGACGCGGCAGGCGCGTCGGCATCGCCGATCAGCACGTCCGCGGAGATGTTGTTGACCAGCAGGTCACCCGCGACCGAGACGCGCTTACCGTCGACGGTCGTCGTGTAGCCGTTGGCCGCGTTCGCCGCCGCGATGTTCAGCGTCGGCGCGTCCTGGACGACCTTCGTCGGCGTGGCCCCGCAGTTGACGTTCGACGGAGCGTTGCGCGCGACGAAGTCGTTCGTCGGCTTCTGGCCGTTGGCCGTGTAGTCCGCCACCGTCTGCGCGACCGTGTCCGAGCTGTTGTTCTCGGCCTTGTAGAGGCTGTAGGGGAACAGGCAGGCCGCCAGCGCGATCCGGGTCGGGTCGTTCTGGTCGAGCGTGCTCAGGGTCGCCTTCGCGATCCGGAGCTTGCCGTCGGACGTGATCGCGGGCGAGATCTTCAGGCTGCCCTTGAGGTGGACGCCCGAGATGTAGTTCTGGACCGCGCCGGTGTACGCCTGCTCGCAGTCGGAGAACGTGGTGGGCCACGCCTTGTTGGCGACAAGCGGCACGAAGTCCGGGTCCACCGCGCGCAGGATCGAGTTGATCCGGGTCGCGAGGTTGACCGTGACGTCGATGCCGTAGCTCTTGCCCGGGATGTTCCCGAACAGGTTGGCCTGGCCGCCGGACTTGCCGATCACGAGGTTCTGCGAGCCCTGCGCCCCGTTGGCCGAGGCGTCCGTCTGGTTGACCTCGGTTCCGGGCGTCGCGATGCCAAGGGACAGCGGAGCGGTCCGGAAGACCGTGTCGCCCACGCTGGGCGGCTGCGTGAAGCCACCCGGATCGCTCTGGGCCGAGTACGGGAAGGGGGTGGCGGCCGGACCGAGGTTGTCGGAGCTGCCGACCGCCGGCGAGGCGAGGAGCTTCGACGGGTCGTCGACGCCCGGGACGATCGGCACGTAGCCTGCCGGCGCGTTGCTCGCGTCGTAGTCGCCCTGCGTGTTCCAGTAGGGAGCCGTGTGATTGCCGCTGATCGTGAGCGGGCTGTTGCCGTGGAAGTTGCCGCATCCCGCGGTGCCGCTCCCGAGGTTGTACGTCGGTGCGATCGAGGTCAGCGGGTTCGTCACATCCGTGTTCCACAGCAGCGGGATCGACGTGCTCGCCAGCGCCTTGGGACCCGGGTTGAGCGACAGCTCGACGTTGCCGAGCGCGCCGCCGTCATAGGAGTCGTGGAAGGTGATCTCGCCGGAAAGGCTGCCGCCCAGGCCGATCGTGCGCTGCCCGAGCGATGCGCCGAGGTCGACGGTCGCGAGGTTGGGGTTCGTCGCTGCGGTCGAGCCGCGCAGGCGGACCGTGATCGGGAGCTTGAAGTTGACGAGCGAGGCCTTCTTGATGAAGGACTTGCTGCGAATCAACCTGGGGTTCTTCTTGATCGCCTTGAGCAGGCGCTTGCGCTGCACCTTCTTGTAGCGAGCGCTGACCTTGTGCGAGGTCCGAGCGTGGCTCGAAGGCTTCGCCATCGTGGCGGGCGCCGCGACGAGCGCAAGGCACAGCAGGACAACCAGACCGACCACCCGACGCGGCATGTGCACCCTATCCGGTTCCCGTACTAGACGACCGGGCGACGTTATTCAGGTGGGATGCGGCCAATCATCCACCGGACGGTGGATCTTTCTCATCCGTTTGGCTGAACTTCGCGCCGGATGCGGGCGGATTGGAACCTAGAACGGCGAACCCGTGTCGTTCACGGGGGGCGGGTTGGTCGTGGGGCCCGTGGTCGTGCCGCCGGTGCCCGAGCCGGTGCCGGTGTTCGCCGGCGTCTTGACGATCTTGAACGAGACCGAGTTGCGGCCCTCGACGAGCACGTCCGAGTTGCCCGCGCCGTCGGTCGCGATGGCGTCGATGCTGTAGGACCCGATGCCGAGCGCGATCGGCAGGTCGTACCGGAACGCGCCGTCACCGGACGGCACCGTGATCCACGGGACCTTGCTGCATGCGTACGTGACCAGGTAGTTGTGCGTCCCCGAGACGGTCTGGCACGCCGGCACCTTCGTCTTGGTCCGCACCACGACCGCCTTGCGCTTGCACGTGCGCCGCCTCTTGCCGTGGACCTTGCGCGTGTGGCACACCTTCTTGCGAACGGTCTTCTTGGCGCGCATCGTGCCGGCGGCCTTGCTGAACTGGAGCTTGACGCCCTGGATCCCCGACGGGTCGGGCGTGATCGAACCCACGAGCTCCGTCGGGGCGTCGAGGTCGTTGATGCTCGCCCCGTCGGAGACGCCGAGCACCGTCGCCTGGGGCGCCTTGTGATCGGGCGTGCCGCAGAACCCGTCGTCGCCGTCGTGCGCGCATTCCTGATGCGGGGTCGTGAACACCGGCGCGGGCCCCACGCTGATGACCCTGGAGAGCACGGCGTAGGGCGTTGCCGCGCAGGACGTGGACTGCCCGGTGTACGGAGACGTCGTGCTGCAGCCCTCGTCGTCGGTGATCGTCAGCGTGACCATGTAGGTGCCGGGTTGCGCGTACGCGTGCGTCGCCGCATGCCCAGTCTCCGTCGCGCCGTCGCCGAAGTCCCACGACCATGTGTCGACCGAGCCGTCGGCGTCCTGCGACGCTCCTCCCTCGAAGGTGGAGGGCACCGTGGCCGGAGCGGCGACGGCATCGAGCTTGGCCTGCGGTCCTTGATCGGGGGTGATCGCGAGCGCTCCGTGCGAGCCGTTCGTCGTCATCGGCGAGCCGGCCTGCGGGGTGAGCAGGCCGACCTGCGAGAGGTCGAACACGCCGATCGCCCCCGACCCGCCGACGTAGGCGTGCTTGCCGCTCGGCGCGATCGCAACGGACATCGCGCCGGCCGGGCCGGCCGTTGCCGCGCCGGCTGCTGTCAACGCGCCGCCGGCGCCGATCAGGAAGCGGCTCACCGTGCCGTCGCCCGGGTTGGCGACCAAGGCCCGCGTGCCGTCCGCTGAGACGGCGATCGAGCGGGCGCCGGTGCCCGCGGCCGCAGCGTTGCCAAGCGACGTGAGCGATCCGTCGGCATCGACCGCCCACTGACTGACCGTGCCCGCATGCGCATTGGCTGCGTACAGCGAGGTCCCGCTCGGCGTGACCGCCAGGCCCGTCGGGCCGTCGCCCGCGGCCACTGCGGACCCCACCGCCGCGAGATCGCCGTTCGCGGCCACCGAATACGCGGAGATCGTGTCATCGCCGGTGTTCGCCACGTACAGGTGAGCGCCGTCGGGCGTCATCGCGATGCCCGACGGCTGCGTGCCCGTCGTGGTTGCGGTGCCCAGCGAGCTGATCGATCCGTCCTGCGCGACCGCGTAGCGCGAAACCGTGCCCGAACCCGAGTTGGCGACGAAGAGCCTCGCCCCGCCCGGCGAGATCGCGGCTGCAGCCGGGGCGGTTCCCGTCGCAAGCGCCGGGCCTGCCGAGCTCAACGCCCCGCTGCTGCCGACGTTGTAGACGCCGACCGTCGCGGCGCCCGAGAAGGTGACGTAGACGTGGGTCGCGTCGCGGCCGGCGACGATCGCGGAAGGACCCTGGTCGGAGCTCATCGGAACGCCGATCCACGAGAGCGCGCCGCTCGTCGCCATGTCGAAGCCGAAGATGCGATTGCCCACGTTGTCCGTGGCGAACACCGGGCGGGTTGCATGCGCGGGTCCGGCCGGCGTGCATGCGACGAGCACGAGCGCGATCAGCGTGGAGCGGCGGATCTTGGGGGACAGCGCGGGGTTCCTTCCCGGACAGGCGCCTCCCAGCAACCGGCCGATGAGGGTACCAGCGCGGCCGCGAAGCGGCCAGCGCGCCCGTCTCGACGCGACCCATCACCGCGCAGAACGCCTCGACCATCGCCGGGTCGAACTGAACTTGAGCTACAGCGCCACGAAGACCGACTTCGACTCGAGGTAGGCGTCGAGTCCGTCGTGGCCGTGCTCGCGGCCGATCCCCGAGGACTTGAAACCGCCGAACGGCGCGGCCGGGTCCGAGGCGCTCCACGTGTTCACGTAGACCGAGCCGGCGCGCAGGAGGGCGGCGAGCCTGTGCGCGTTCGAGACGTCGCGGGTCCAGACGCCGGCGGCGAGGCCGAACTCGGTGTCGTTCGCGCGCCGCGCGACCTCCTCGATGTCGTCGTAGGGCTGCGCGACGAGCACCGGTCCGAAGATCTCCTCGCGGACGATCTTCGCGTCGTCGTCGGTGGCGCTGAAGAGCGTCGGCTCGACGAAGTAGCCGCCGTTGCCGAGGTCCGTTGCGCCGCCGGCGACCAGCTCGGCCTCGGCCTTGCCGGCGTCGATGTAGCCGCTGACGCGGTCGTGCTGCTCGGCGCTGATGAGCGGCCCGACGAACGTCTCGGGATCGAGACCGGGGCCGACCTTCGTCGCCTTCGCGGCATCCGACAGCGCGCTCATGACCGTGTCGAACTGGTCCTTCTGAACGAACAGGCGCGACGCGGCGTTGCAGGACTGGCCGGAGTTGAAGTAGATGCCGGTGTAGGAGCCCTTGATCGCGGCCTCGAGATCGGCGTCGGCGCGCTCGCCGATCTGGCGCCCGACGACGGTCGAGCCGGTGAACGCGATCTTGTCGACGCCCGGGTGGTCGACCAGCGCCGCACCGGTCGCGCCGTCCCCGGTGATCACGTTGAACACACCTGCCGGGATCCCGGCCTCGAGCGCCAGCTCGCCCACGCGCAGCGCCGTCAGCGGCGTCTGTTCGGCCGGCTTGAGGACGATCGTGCAGCCGGCGGCCAGGGCGGGGCCGATCTTCCACGACATCATCAGCAGCGGGAAGTTCCAGGGGATGATCTGGCCCGCGACGCCGACCGGCTCGCGCCGCGTGTAGGCGAACATGCTCGGGATCGAGACCGGCAGCGTGTAGCCCTCGATCTTCGTGCACCAGCCCGCGTAGTAGTGCAGGTGCGAGAGCGTGGAGGCGACGTCCACGTAGCGCGCGAACTTCAGCGGCTTGCCGTTGTCCAGCGACTCGAGCTCGGCGAGCTCGTCGGCGTGCTCCTCGACGAGCGTCGCCAGGCGGGTCATCGCGCGGCCGCGGTCGCCCGGCGTCATCTTGCGCCAGTCCGAGCCCTCCTCGAATGCCGCGCGCGCGGCCGCCACCGCGCGATCGACGTCAGCGGGCCCCGCCTGGGCGACCGTGGTGATGACGTTGGCGGTGGCGGGGTCGATCGTCTCGAACGTCGCGCCGTCGGCGGCGTCGACCTTCTCGCCGCCGATCAGGAGCTGCTTGGGCTCGGACGCGAAGCTGCGGGCGGCATCGGAAAGCTGGTCGGGAAGTGCGGTTGCGCTCATGGTCTAGGGCTCCAGGACGATCTTGAGGGCTTCTCGGCGGTCGTACAGACCATATGCCTCGGGGGCATCGTCGAGCTTCATGTGGTGGGTGACGAGCGGCGCCGGGTCGAGATCGCCGGACGCCATCAGCGCGAGCACCTTGTCGAGGTGCCCGATCACGTTCGCGTGGCCGGTCTCCATCCGCAGCGCCTTGATCCAGAGCAGGCCCATGTGGACCTCGCAGCGCTCGGCGTAGACCCCGATGACCGCGACGACGCCGCACTTGCTCGCCAGCCGGATCGCGAGCTCGAGCGCCTGCGGGTTGCCGACGGCTTCGACGATAACGTCAGCGCCGCGGCCGCCGGTCAGGCGCTTGATCTCGTCGCGCGGCGACTGCTCGGTGAGGTGCACCGGCTGCGCGCCGAAGCGGCGCGCCATCTCGAGCCGCTCGGAGACGGTGTCGATCGCGACGACCTGCGCCGCGCCCGCGACGCGGGCGGCCTGCACGGCGCAGAGGCCGACCGGGCCGAGGCCGAGCACCACGGCCGTGTCGCCGGGGCGCACCTGCTGCGTGGCGTGGTAGCCGGTGCCCATGACGTCGCCGGCGAAGAGCGCGACGTCCTTGCTCAGGCCCTCGGGCACGCGGCGCAGCGTGAGGTTCGCCTTGGGCACGAGCGCCTTGTCGGCCTGCGTGCCCTGCAGCGAGCCGAGCGTCGCGCCGTGGCCGAACGTGCGCGAGCTGTCGCACTTGTGGAAGTTGCCGTGGCGGCAGAAGTAGCAGGTGCCGCACGCCACCTGGAAGCAGCCGAGGACCTGGTCGCCGACCCCGGCGCTCGTGACCGCGTCGCCGGCCGCCTCGACGGTCCCGACGTATTCGTGGCCGATGGTGAACCCCGGCTCGATCTGCACGCGCCCGTGGAAGATGTGGAGGTCGGACCCGCAGACGCCGGTGGCCTCGACGCGGACGATCGCGTCGTCGGGCTCGAGCAGCTCGGGCTCCGGCTTCTCCTCGACGCGGACCTCGTACGGCGCCTGGAAGGTGACGGCTCGCATTGCCCGGGAGCATGTCACGGCAGGAGCGCGAAGGTTCTTGGCGAATCGGGCGTCTTAAGCAACGGAATGCCTGATCACCGATTCATGTATCCGAAGGTCGTGCCGCTGGTGCACAACTTCGCCGGCGCAAACGTGCGCAATCTCATGCACGACTGCGGCGCGTCGGGTCAGGCGCCGAAAACCGCCACAGACTTTTCAGAGAGTGATGGGGGTCACTACCGCGAGGCGTCTGCCCGATAGGCAGGCGCCTCGCCTCCGTTAAGCGGCCCTCGATGTCGGCCATCGCGTCGAAGTCGCCGATCAGCCCGAAGCTCATCCGCCCGTTGTAGGACATGATCGCGATCGCGAGCGCGCGGTCGCCCGCGAGGAACGCCACGGGGTACATCGCCTCGAGCTCGCGGCCGAGCAGGTACAGCGGGAACTGCGGGCCCGGGATGTTCGTGACGAGCAGGTTGTAGAAGCGAGTCGAGAAGTTCATCCGCGACGACTGCGCGAGGATCGTCGGCGGCGCGAAATCCTGCGCGCCCGCGATGAGCTCGGCGCCGAGCGCCTGCTTGGACTCCTTGATGCCGGCCATCGCCTGGCAGCGGCGCGATCAGCTGCGTGATGCGGTTGCCGAGCGAGCCGTCGTCCTCGGGCGCGCGGGTCGAGACCGGCACGCACGCCTTCATCTCCAGCCCCTCGGTGCGCAGCCCGCGGCTGTGCAGCCAGTCACGCAGCGCGCCGGTGACGGCCGCGAGCACGACGTCGTTGACCGTGCCGCCGAACGCGTTCTTGACGAACTTGAAGTCGTCGAGGCTCGCCGGTGCGATCGCGATGCGCCGGTGCGGCGAGATCGCGACGTTCAGGGGTGTGTCGGGCGCGGCGGTCATGCTCGCACGCGCGACCTCGGCCAAGCCGCCGAGCGTCTCGCGCGACGCGAGCGAGGCAGCGCGCAGCGGCAGGCCGAGTGCCCGTCGCGCCGCGCTCGCCAGCGACGCGGCAGCGAGCTCCGCGCCGCTGGGCTCGGGGCGCGGGACCCAGACCTCGTCCGGCTCCCGGCGCGGCGCGTCCGGTTCGAGATCGAAGAGCATCGTCGTCAGGTCGACGCCGCTGACGCCGTCGACGAGCGCGTGGTGGGTCTTGGAGATCAGCGCCCACCGGTCGTCGTCGAGCCCCTCGACCATCCACAGCTCCCACAGCGGCTTCGTGCGATCCAGGCGCTGCGAGAAGATCCGCCCGGCGAGGCGCAGCAGGCGCTCGTCGTCGCCGGGGCGCGGCAGCGCGGTGTGGCGCACGTGGTACTCGAGGTTGAAGCGCGGGTCGTCGACCCACCGCTGGCGGCCGAGGCCGCCGGGCGGGACGGCCAGCTTCTGGCGATAGCGCGGCACGAGATGCAGCCGGCTGCGGATGTGCTCGAGGACGTCGTCGTACGGAGGCGCCGAAGCGGCGAACTCCGCGATCGCGCCGATGTGCATGTGGGTCGCGTCGCCCTCCTGGTGCAGGAACGCGGCGTCGACGGCGCTCAGCCGGTCGAGATGCTGCTGGGCCATGCGCCAGCGAGGATACTTCCGGCGTCATGAGCGCAACTCCATCGAAGGCCGTGCTGATCACCGGGTGCTCGTCGGGGATCGGGCGCGCGACCGCGCAGCACCTGGCGGGCAAGGGCTGGACGGTCTACGCGACCGCGCGTCGTCCCGAGGGGATCGCGGACCTTCGCGATGCGGGCTGCACGACGCTGGCGCTCGACGTCACCGACGACGCCTCGATGGACGCGGCTGTCGCGGCCGTCGAAGCCGAGCACGGCGCGGTCGGCGTGCTGATCAACAACGCCGGCTACTCGCAGTCGGGCGCGGTCGAGAGCGTGCCGATCGCTGACGTGCGTCGGCAGTTCGAGACCAACGTGTTCGGGCTCGTGCGGCTGACGCAGCTCGTGCTTCCGGGGATGCGCAAGCAGCACTGGGGCAAGGTCGTGAACCTCAGCTCGATGGGGGCGAACTTCGTCTTCCCGGGCGGCGGCTTCTACCACGCGACCAAGTACGCGGTGGACGCGATCAGCGACGCGCTGCGGTTCGAGGTCAAGGGCTTCGGGATCGACGTCGTGATCATCCAGCCGGGGCTGATCAAGACGGACTTCGGGCACGCGGCGGTCGGGGCCGTTCCCGGCGGCGGCGGCGCCTACGGCGAGTTCAACGCGGCGGTGGGGGAGGCGACGGAGGGCGTCTACGAGAGCGGGCCGCTCGGCAAGCTCGGCGGCGGGCCCGAGACGGTGGCGAAGACGATCGAGAAGGCGATCACGGCGAAGCGCCCGAAGCCGCGCTACCGGGTGACGCCGAGCGCCCACCTGCTGATCGCGCAGCGGTCGCTGATGACCGATCGGATGTGGGATCGCGTGATGAAGACGCAGTTCCCGGAGCCGAAGGGCTAGACAATTACCACCGAATCAGTGTAGAATGCTCGGCATGGCACGAACGGTCTGTCGCCGCCGCTGTACCGCCGTTCGTCCCTGAACACCTCGTCCGTGAGAGGACACCATGCCGACCATCATCGTCCAGACCGGCGAGCTGGACCGCGTGCCCGAGGGCGCGACGCTCGTCGAACGCGTCATTCCGTCAGAGCTCCACAGCGAGCACTACCTGCAGCAGCTCGTCGAGCGCCTGGGGTGGGCGCTCGCGGACGCGGACACTTCGCCGTGAGCCGAAGCTCAGGATGGGCACCATGGATGGATGCCCCACAGGGGTCCGTACCCGGCCGTCCTGGGCGGAGCCGTTGCTTGCTACGCCGCGCTCGGCGCCGTGCTGCGGCTGCTGCCGCATCTGGCGCTGGGCCCGGCGATGCTCGGGCTCGCGGTCGGCGCCCCGGCGCTGACCGCCGTGCTCGCCCGGCCGCTCGGCGGGCGCCTGGGCGACACGTTAGGGCCCCGCGTCGTGGTGCTGAGCGGGACACTCGCGATGGCGCTCGCCGCGGCGCCGCTGGTGTTCGGCCATCCGACGTGGCTGCTCGTGGCGTCGCGGCTCGGCGCCGGCGCGGGGGAGGGCGTGATGATGAGCGCCGCCGTGCTGTGGCTCCTGCGCCTGGCGGGCGAAGGGCGGCGCGGGCGCGCGCTCGGGCACATCGGGCTTGCGAACTACGGCGGCCTGACGCTCGGGCCGCTGCTGACCGACGCGCTCGGGAACCAGCCGACGGCGGTCTTCGCCGCGGCGACCGTGCTGCCGATCGCGGGCGGGCTGCCGGCGCTCGCGCTGCGCTCGCCGCCGCGGCCTGAGGGGAGCACCGAGGAGGTCGGCGCGCGCGACCTCGTCGGGTTGACGCTGCGGCCGGGGCTCGGGCTGCTGCTGGTGAACATCGGGTACGTCGCGCTGCTGTCGTTCGGCACGCGCGCGGCGGAGGCCCACGGGATCGGGGCGGCATGGGCGTTCATCCCGTTGTTCGCCGCGACGGTGATCGTGATGCGGACCGCCGGCGGCGGGATCCCGGATCGCTTCGGCGCGGCGCGGACGCTGTGGGTCGCGGCGCCGGTCGCCGCGATCGGGCTCGCGACCGCGGGCAACGCGCGCCTGTCGGCGGTGGTGGTGGCGGGCGTGATCGTGCTCGCGGCGGGGCAGGCGCTGGCCGTGCCGGCGCTCGGGCTGCTCGCGCTGCGCGGCGTGCCGGAGGCGCGCCATGGCGCGGCCGCCGGGCTGTTCTTCGCGTGGTTCGACGCGGGCGTTGGCCTCGGCGCTCCGCTCGTGGGCCTGCTGGCGGCCG
>VAYD01000154.1:5777-14253 GCA_005883905.1 Actinomycetota bacterium | reverse complement strand
AGGGCGTCAGCCGCTCGCAGTGGATCCCGTCGCTGCGCCTGCTGCGCAACGACGACGGGCCGCTGGTCGAGTTCAGCCTTCCGTACCCGCCGACCGAGCGGCTGCTGCACCGCCTCAGTCAGGGGCTCAAGCCGTTCGCGGCGTCGAAGCTCGGGCCGATCGGCGGGCAGCCCCAGACCGCAAAGGTCGACGAGGTCGTACCAGCGCCGGCGAGTGACGACAACGGCAACGGCGGCCGCACCGTCTGGCCACTCTCGTTGCTCGCGATCCTGCCGGCCGGGCTCTTGTTCGCGATGCGCAGGCGGGGCCGCTGGAACTAGAGTCCCGCGCTCTTCACCCGCGCTCTTCACCCTCGAAACCGGGAGAGCGCACATGGGAGTCCTTGACGACAAGGTGGCGATCGTCACCGGGTCTGCGCGCGGCATCGGCCGCGCAACCGCGGAACTGCTCAGCAGCCAGGGCGCGAAGGTCCTGATCAACGACCTCGACGCCGACGTGGCGCAGCAGACGGCGGACGAGATCGACGGCGAGACCGTCGTCTACGGCGGCGACCTCACGGCCGACGGCGCGCCCGACGAGCTGCTCAAGACCGCGATCGACGCCTTCGGGAAGATCGACATCATCGTCAACAACGCCGGCTACACGCTCGACGCGCCGATCCACAAGATGAGCGACGACTGGTGGGAGAAGATGCTCGCCATCCACGTCACCGTCCCGTTCAAGGTGATCCGCGCGGCCGCCCCGCACCTGCGCGAACCCGCCAAGGCCGAGCGCGAGCGCGGCGAGGAGGTCTTCCGCAAGATCGTCAACGTCTCGTCGATCTCCGGGACGATGGGCAACGCCGGCCAGGCGAACTACAGCGCCGGCAAGTCAGCGGTCGTCGGCCTCACGAAGACGCTGGCCAAGGAGTGGGGCCAGTTCAAGGTCAACGTCAACGCCGTCGCGTTCGGCTGGATCGAGACGCGGCTGACCGCGCCGAAGGTCGATGAGAACGTCATGGAGATCGGCGGCGAGAAGGTGCAGCTCGGCATCCCGGAGCAGGCGCGCGGCATGGCGGGCTTCCTCATCCCGCTCGGCCGCCCAGGCACGCCCGAGGAGGCCGCCGGCGGCGTGTTCTTCCTCTGCTCGCCGTGGAGCAATTACGTGCACGGCCAGGTCCTGAACGTCACCGGTGGCCAGTTCACCGGGATGACGACGTGACCGTCGGCGTCGTCAGCGAGGAGGATCTCCCTCACCTCGTTCCGCTCATTCGTGGCTATCTCGACTTCTACGAGGCCAAGCCATCAGACGAGGCGATGTTGGCGCTGAGCCGCGCGCTGCTCGCGGAGCCGGAGCTCGAAGGCGTGCAGTTCATCGCCCGCGACGACGACGGCCGCCCGATCGGGTTCGCCTCGCTGTTCTGGGGTTGGACGACCACGCGCGGCGGGCGCCTGGGTGTCATGAACGACCTCTTCGTCGCGCCGCAGGCGCGCGGCAGCGGCGCGGCCGAGGCGCTGATCGAGGCGTGCCGCGAGCGCTGCGTGCAGCGCGGCGCCGTCGCCCTGGAGTGGCAGACGGCGGTCGACAACCACCGCGCGCAGGCGCTCTACGACCGCATCGGCGCCCAACGCTCCGATCGGTGGCTCGATTACACGCTGCCGACTACCCTCTGAGGCATGAGGGTCGTCAGGCCAGCACCCGACCACGAGGTGCCCCGCGGGGTGATCGCCGGCGCCGAGGTCTCACACGAGACCGCCGGCGCGGACAACCTGTTCATGGGCATCTTCCGCGTGCCGCCCGGCGCGCAGTCGCGGCCGCACTACCACGCCAACTGCGAGAGCGCCTGCTACATGGTCTCGGGCTCGATGGAGATCCGCTGGGGCGAGCGCCTCGAGGAGTCGGTCCGCCTCGACGTCGGCGATCTCCTCTACGTGCCGCCGCACGAGACGCATGTGCTGCGCAACCTCTCGGACACCGAACCGGCCGAGTATGTCGTCGCGCGCAACAGCCCGACCGAAGACTCGGTCGAGGTCCCCTGGGCGCAGTAGCGCCGGTTACGCCGAACGGCGTATGGACGGGCGCTGAGCGCGCGCGTACGTTCGATCTCCGCCACCAAGAAGGAGATCGAGATGTCGAAGTCCACTCGCACCCTCGCCTCAGTCGCCGCCACGCTCGCGCTCGCAGCGCCGCCGGCGGCACTCGCCCGGCCCGCCGTCGAGGCTCCCAACCACCACAACAGCTCCGCCTACTTCGAAGAGCCGGCCGTCCCCGCGCAGCCGTCGTCTGACGGCTTCGACTGGGGCTCCGCGGCGATCGGCGCCGGCGGCGTCGCCGGCCTCATCGTGCTGTTCTCGGCCGGGGCGGCCGCAACACGGCGTGTCCGCGTGCTGCCCACGCGGTAGCGTGATGACCGTGCGCGCCGGTGATCTGAGCGCGGTCCTCGAGTTCGTCGAGCTGGCCTGGGCCAACGCAGGCCGGCTCGCGTTCCCACTCGAGACGCTCGAGGCGCTCGCCGAGCTGATCCCGTGCGACCTGATCGGCTACGCCGAAATCGACCGCGTGAACCGGCGGATCCTTGAGCACGACGGCGACGGCGGCGCCGAAGAGCTGTTCTGGCAGATCATCGACGTACACCCGCTCTGCCACCACCAGCAGGCCTATGCGGACTTCTCTGCGATGCGCCTGTCGGACGTCGTGTCGCGCGCGCAGCTCGTGCGCACGCGCGTGCATGCCGAGTGGTTCGCGCCCGTCGGGGTCGTCGCGGAGCTCGAGGTCGGCCTCACGCGGTCGCGCAAGTTGACACGCAACTTCGTCCTCAGCCGCACGAGCGGCGACTTCTCGGACCGTGACGTCGCCGTGTTGCAGCTGGTCGCGCCGCATCTCGCCCGGATCCACGAGTTGAGTCGGCTACGCGGCGCCGTGGAGCCCGACGAGCGCGAACGCCTCACAGCGCGCGAGGCGGAGGTCCTCGAGCTGGTCGCAGCCGGGCTGACCAACGCAGCGATCGCCGAACGGCTCTGGATCTCGCCGGGCACGGTCAAGAAGCACCTCGACAACGTCTACGCGAAGCTCGGCGTGGCGAACCGCGCGGCGGCCGTCGCCGGGACCATCACTGGTCCTCGGTGATCAGGTTCTCACCGGTGGCCAGCGTGTCGAGCACGGCCCGGCCGCGTGGCGAGAGGCGGTAGCCGACGCGCAGGCTCTCGGTGAGGCCGAGGGCCTTGAGCTTGCGCACGTCGGCCTTGAAGTCGAGCCGCTCACGGCCGCGCTGCCTCGCGAGGTCGGCGGCCACCGTCCCCGGATTGTCGCGGATCAGCTCGAGCGCCGCTCGCGTCCAGGGGCCGTGGCGCGAGCTTCGATCCAGGCGCGCCAGGCGTTCGCGTATCGAGTCGAGCTCGCGGTCGCCGAGGCGATCGTCCTCGCGCAGCGCGCGCCGCGGGTCCTCGCCTCCGTAGTGGAACGCGATCCGATGCAGGGCGGTGCCGGGCGAGCGGTATCGAGCGAGATCCTTGATGAGCGCGGCGCGACTGTCATAGCCGGCCGCGCGCGCGTCCGCCTCCGTGATCGAGCGCGGCCCCACGCGCTCGACGCGGTCGATGGCCAGGACCCCGACGGGCGTCATCTGCGTCCCGCCCGCCTTGACCGTCGGGCGCTTCCAGTACCGGAACGCGACCGTGACCGAGCCGTCCGCCAGGCCCTCCCAGACGCGCTTGGGGAACAGCACGGCTCAGGCTTCGCCGAACGCGCAGCCCGAGTAGTAGTCGCCCGCCGGCGAGCAGAGGAACGCGATCAGCGCGTCCGTCCTCGCGCGCGCGTGCACGCAGGTGATCACGATGCCGTGGCGCGCCCACTCGATGCTGAGCGTGCGTGCGGTGTTCTCGAGCGCGGCAGCGGTCGCGGCGTCCTCGGGCGCGAGCAGCACGATCTTCCCGCGGGCGGCCGGGATGAACGCGGCGTTGGCGACCGCCCGCGCCGCGGCGAAGCAGCCGTCGGCGGCGGCGCGCAGGCCGGTCAGGCCGCCGCCGGCGGCGTCGAACAGCGCGCGGCCGTCGCAGACGAGCGCGTCGGCGGACCCGAGCTGCGCCGCAGCGGCGGCGAGTGTGTCGTCGTCAAGCGGGAACGCAGGCGCGAGCACAGGCGTCGTCGCGCGGAGCGACCGCAGCGGCGCGCCGACGGCCACGTCGGTGACCACGATCGTCGCGCCTTCGAGCAGTCCGGGCCGCAGGAGGTCGGTCGCGTCCATGACGCGCGGCACGCTATAGGCTCGCCGCCGCGATGACGGCCGCCATCCCCACCGAGTCACTGCCCGTGGCCGGCGGCCGCGAGGGCGCCGGCGTCCGCGTCCATCCGCTGCGGACCGCGGACATGCTCGCCCCCCCGGCCTTCCTGCAGCGCCCCGGCGGCCCGGGCGGCCTGCTGCGCGGGCTCGGGGTCCACATCCCGCGCTCGCGCTGGATCACGCTGCCGATCCCGTCGTTCCTGGTCGAGCACCCAGAGGCCGGGCCGTTCCTCGTCGACACCGGGCTGCACGCGTCGGTCGCGAGCGACCCGGCGGAGAACCTCGGCCGCGTGGCGAAGGCGCTGTACACGATCGACATGGCGCCAACGGATGCGGCGCCGGCACAGGTCAGCGGGCGCGGCGTCGACCCCGACGCGATCGAGCTCGTGCTCATGACCCACCTGCACTACGACCACGCCAGCGGCGCGACGCAGTTCCCCAACGCGACGTTCCTGGTCGAGCGGCGCGAATGGGAGGCCGCGAACCGGGGCGGCCTGCTGCAGGGCTACCACCGTCCGCACCTGGACCCCGCGCTGCGCTGGCGCGGGATCGACGTCGCCGGGGAGGCCGACCTGTTCGGCGACGGCAGCGTGCGGCTCTTCCACACGCCCGGGCACACGCGCGGGCACCTGTCGCTGCTGCTGCGCCTCGGAGGCGGCGAGCAGCTGCTGCTGACCGCCGACGCCGCGTACGCGCAGCGGACCCTGGACAAGCGGCTGGTGCCGCTGTTCGTCGACGAGCACGATGCGTACCTGGCCTCGCTGGACAGCCTGATCGCGCTCAGCCGCAACGCCGACCACGTCGTGTGCGGACACGACCCGGACGGCCTGCGCCGCGCGGACGGCGTGTTCGCCTGACGCGCAACCTTCGCTCGCCGCCCTGGGTTACAAGGTGGCGATGCGCTGCCGGCCGCTGGCCCTCCCGCTCGTTTTGCTCGCCTGCGCGCCCGGCGCCCAGGCGCGCGTCGTGGCAATCGCCGGCGGCGACCGCGCCGCCACCTTCACGGACGTGTCGAGCAACGCTGTCGCGCAGGTCGCGCTGCCGGGCCCGGCGCGGACGGTCGCCGTCTCGCCCGACGGGTCGCGGGCATGGTTCGGCGTGGGCAGCCGCGTCATCGCGGTCGACCTCGCGAGCCGCGCCGCGGCGGCGCCGATCGTGGTGGGCGGGCGCGTCACATCGCTTGCGGTCTCGCCCGATGGCGGGCGGTTGTATGCGGCCCGGCCCGGAGCGATCGACGTCATCGACACCGCGACTGGCGCGATCGCGGGCGCGATCCGCACGAGCGGCACCCCGCGGTCGCTCACGATCTCGGGCGGCGGCACGCGGCTCGCGGCGATCGCCGGAGCGCGGGTCGTCGTCGCGGACGTGCAAAGCGGCCGCGTCGTGCGGCGGGCGCGTCTGCGGGCGAGCGCGCTGGCGTTCGCGCCGCGCGGCGGCCTGTGGGCGCTCGCCGCTGGGCGGCTCGTCCGCATCGGCGGCGGCGCGATCCGCCTCGGCCGCGGGTTCGGCGGCGGGCTGGCGATCAGCACCGACGGCAGGCGCGCCTATGCGGGCGCCGCGCCGGGCCGCACGAGCACCGCCGTGGTCGACCTCGTGCGCGGCCGCGTCCGCGCGCGGATCGCCACCGGCCGCGGGCCCGGGTTCCCGGCGGTCGCTCCCGACGGCGTGCGCGTCTACGTCGGCAACGGTGGGCGGCACAGCATCGCGGTGCTGAGCGCGGTGCACGATCGCCGCCTGGGAACGCAGCAGCTCCCGCGCACGGCTCGGCCGGCCGCGATCGCGGTCCAGCCCGGCCTGGCGGTGCAGGTGGGAACGTCCGGCAACGACACGATCAAGGGCACCCGCGGCGACGATCGCATCCTGGGCCTCGACGGAGACGATCTGCTCGACGGCGCGCGCGGGCGCGACTTCGTCTTCGGCGGGCCCGGCGACGATGCGCTCGCGGGCGGCCCGAGCAGCGACACGGTCGACGGCGAGGACGGCGACGACCGCATGACCGGCGGCAGCGGCAACGACACGATCGACGGCGGGACCGGCAACGACTGGGCCGACGCGGGCACCGGCGACGACCACGTAGAGGGCGGCGAGGGCGACGACTCGCTGGACGGCGGCGACGGCGATGACGTCGTCCTCGGCGGGCCCGGCAACGACCGGATCGTCGAGGCGGGTCTCGGCAACGACTTCCTGCTGGACGGCGGGCCCGGCGACGATTTCGTCGACGGTGGCCGCGGGCCGGATCGCATCGTCCCCGGCAACGACACCGTCGACGGCGGCACCGGCGGCGACAACCTGTTCGGCCGCGATGGCGACGACGCGATCCGCGGCGACGCCGGCCGCGACCGCATCTACGGCGCTGCCGGGGCCGACACGATCGACGGCGGCTCGGGCGACGACCGGATCTCGGGTGGCGACGGCGACGACGAGATCGTCGCGGGGCCGGGTGCGGACATCGTCGCCGCGGGACGCGGCAACGACACGGTGCGGGTGGCCGACACCGACGCGGACACCGTGGACTGCGGCCCGGGGCACGACACGGTCTATGTCGAGGACGACGCGCCGTCGCGCGACGCGCTGCGCTCGTGCGAGGTCGTCGTGCCCATCGCGCCCGAGCCCTCCACCGACGCGCCGCCGCCCGCGGGCGTCATCGCGGGCACGCCGGGCGACGACGTCCTCGTCGGCACCGATCTCGCCGACACGATCCTCGGCGCCGACGGCAACGACGAGCTCTTCGGCAACGGCGGCGACGACTACGTCGACGGCGAGGACGGCAACGACACGCTCACGAGCTGCACGGCCGCGGCGGCGACGATGTCCTGCTCGGCAACGAGGGCAACGATCGCCTCGAGGGCGAGCGCGGCCGCGACACCATCCTCGGCGAGGACGGCGACGACGTCCTGTACGGCGGCCTCGACGACGACTCACTCGACGGCGGCCCGGGCGACGACCGCCTCAACACCGTCGGCGGCGGCTTCGACACCGTCACCTGCGGCCCCGGCTTCGACCACGTCTACGCGGACGCATCGGACCAGGTCGCCGCGGACTGCGAGGACGTCCACATCTGACACTCGGGGTCTGACCCCTCAGTGTCAGCGCACCACGCGCACGCGCGCCGAGCGCGTGGTCGCGTTGCCGGCCGCGTCCGTCGCCCGGACGTGGACGCGGATGACGAGCTTGTGGTGGCGGCGCACGATCCGCGACCACAGCCGCAGCGCCTTGCGCGACGGGCGCAGGACGACGCGAATGCGCGCGTTCGCGGCCGCGGTGACGCGCCGGGCCCTGGTGCGCTTCGCCGACACCGCCAGCCCGCACTGCTCGTCGCACGACACCTGCGCGACGAAGCGCTTCGTCCTGAGGACGTGCTGGCGACGCGCGACGCGCAGTGTGACGTTCGGCGGCGTGGTGTCGCCACCGGCTCCGCCGCCCGGGCCTCCGAGCGGAGGCCCGCCCGTTCCCGGCGGCGCGGGCGGGGTGTCGGAGACGAGGCGGTACACGGGCCCGTCGAGCGACGCGGCGTACAGCCGCCCGGCGGCGTCCTCGCCGAATCCGCTCAGGTCGGCGACGTGCATCCCGGTCGCCCCGTCGCCCTTCGCGCTCCCGGGCGACAGCGTCGCCGCGTAGAGGTCGCCCTTCGCGTTGTCGCCGTAGACGTAGCGCCCGGCGAGCTCGGGCACAGCCGGGTCGCGCACGACGTAGCCACCGATGATCGCGTACCAGCCATCGGTGTGGCTGTGCTCGAGCACCGGCAGCGTGCAGCAGTTCGGCCCGAGCGTGTCGGACGGGTCGCTGTAGGGGTGGAGCCCCTCGTAGTGGTTCCAGCCGTAGTTCACGCCCTTGCCTGCAGCCGGCGCGGCGGCGAAGTCGACCTCCTCGTACGCGTCCTGGCCGACGTCGCCGATCGTCAGGTCGCCGGTCAGGCGGTCGAACGAGAACCGCCACGGGTTGCGCAGCCCGAGCGACCAGACCTCGTTCGAGAACGGGTTGTCCGCCGGCGCACTGCCGTCCGGGTTCATGCGCAGCAGCTTGCCCAGCAACCTGGTGACGTCCTGCGCGTTGTGCAGCTGATCACCGCCGCCGCCGCCGTCTCCCGTCCCGGCGTAGAGCTTCCCGTCCGGACCGAACTGCAACTGCCCGCCGTTGTGATTGGCCTGCGCGCTGTGCGAGATGCTCAGGATCGTCGCGCCCGACCCCACGACGCCGTCGGGCGTCGGCGCGTCGAAC
>VAYD01000154.1:0-5733 GCA_005883905.1 Actinomycetota bacterium | reverse complement strand
GCTCGCCGCCCGAGAGCACCTGCGTGTGGATGTCCAGGAACGGCGCCGGCGCCGGCACGCCGTCGATCAGCTCGCGGATCACACCGGAGCGCTCGACCACGTACAGGCGATGGACGTCGCCTGGCGGGGCGGCGATCGACACCGGCGAGGAGAACGACCCGACCTGCTCCAGGTGCGCCGCCTGCGCCGGCGCGGCGACGGCCAGCCCGGCGATGACCCCCAGCACCGCGCGGCGGCTCACGCCGCCGTGGTGCCCGCGACGCGCGCTTTCGCGCGCGCACCCTTGCGACCGAGCTCCTCGAGCCCGGCGTAGAGCTCCTTGATCGCGGCGAAGATCTCGTCGGCGACCGCCTGCTGCTGCTCGCGGTCCGGTGACTTCACGACCTCGTAGCGGAACGGCTCGCCGTACTGGACCGTGACCTTCGGGAACTGCAGCTTCTTCCAGTTGCGGACCTTCGAGGAGCCGTGGATCGCGACCGGGACGACGACCGCGCCCGACTCGAGTGCCAGCCGGCCGATTCCGCGCTTGGCCTTGTCCGACAGCTTGCCTGTCCGCGACCGGCCGCCCTCGCAGTACATGGCGATGAGCCCGCCGTCGGCCAGGATCTTGTCGGCGGTGATGAACGCTTCGTCGTCGCGCGCTCCGCGCCGGACCGGGAAGACGCCGCCGGGCGAGTAGATCCAGACGGCCGGAGGCGTGAACAGCTGCGACTTGGCCATGAACCGCACCTTGCGCCGGATGAACGCGCCGGCGAAGAAGTGGTCCATGAACGAGAAGTGGTTGGGCGCGAGGATCACCGGCCCCGACGGCGGCACGTTCTCGCTGGCGATCGAACGGGCGCGGAAGAACGTCCACGCGTACAGCGAGGTGGCGACGCGAACGAGCTCGTAGACCCAGTTGGGCTTCTGCGTCCTGGCCCGTTCGTGATAGCGGTCGAAGAACTCCTTGGGGCGTTCGTCGAAGTAGACCTGGTCCTTCATCTTCGCGAGCTCTTCGTTCATCTAGTCCTGTTTACCCCCAGCGTGTGCTCGTGTTACCTGCACGGCGCGCTCCCATCCGGCCAGCAGCGCGCGGCGCTCATCATCTCGCATCTGCGGCTCGTAGCGGTCGCGTTCGCGCCAGCCCTTGACGACGCGGTCCTGCGACCACAACCCGGCGCCAACGGCCGCCAGCGACGCCGCTCCCAGTGCCGTCGTCTGCGCCACCTCCGGCACGACGACGGGCACGCCGAGGATGTCCGCCTGGAACTGCATCAGCCAGCGGTTGACGGTCGCGCCGCCGTCGGCCTTCAGCTCGCGCAGCTCGGGCGCGCCGCCGCGGGCCATCGCCTCGATCGCATCGACGGTCTGGTAGGCGATCGCCTCGAGCGTCGCGCGCGCCAGGTGGGCGCGCGTCGTCCCGCGCGTCAGACCGACGATCGTCCCTCGCGCGTACGGGTCCCAGTGCGGCGAGCCGAGTCCCGTCAGCGCCGGCACGAAGTAGACGCCGTCGTTGCTCCGCAGCGAGGCCGCCAACGGCTCGGTCTCCGCGGCCTCGCCGATCATCCCCAGGCCGTCGCGCAGCCACTGCACGCCCGCGCCCGTGACGAAGATCGCGGCCTCCAGCGCGTAGGTCGTCCGTCCCCCGATCGACCACGCCACGGTGGTCAGCAGGCCCTCCTGCACATCCGGTGGCTCGTCGCCCGAGTTGAGCAGCACGAACGAGCCCGTGCCGTACGTGTTCTTGCCGAGCCCGGGGTCCAGGCACGCCTGCCCGTAGAGCGCCGCCTGCTGGTCGCCCGCGATCCCGGCGACCGGCGCCTCGAAACCATGCAGCGACGCAGTGCCGAACGCGCCGACAGATGGCCGGACCTCGGGCAGCGACCGGACGGGCACGCCGAGCAGCTCGCACAGCTCTTCGTCCCAGGCGCCGCGGCGGATGTCGTACAGCAGCGTGCGCGACGCGTTCGACGGCTCGGTGACGACCTCACCCGTGAGCTTGAACGTCAGCCAGCTGTCGATCGTCCCGAACACCGCGCGCCCCTCCCGCGCGCGCTGCTCCAGCCCGTCGACGTTGCGCAGCAGCCACTCGATCTTCGTGCCGCTGAAGTACGGGTCGATCACCAGGCCGGTGCGCTCGCGGATGAGCTCCTCATGGCCCTGCTCGCGCAGCTCGTCGCAGCGCGCCGCGGTGCGGCGGTCCTGCCAGACGAGCGCGCGATGCAGCGGCTCACCGGTCGATGGGTCCCAGACGCAGACGGTCTCGCGCTGGTTGGTGATCCCGATCGCATGCAGCTCGCTCGCGCCCGCGTCGTCGAGCGCCTCGCCGGCCACCGCCTGCGTGACCTCCCAGATCTCCGCCGCGTCGTGCTCGACCCACCCCGGCTGCGGGAAGTGCTGCTCGAACTCCCGGTAGGCGTGCCCGGCGAGCTCCCCGTCCTCGTCGAAGACGAGGCACGTCGTCCCGGTGGTGCCCTGGTCGATGGCGAGGATCACGCGGGCGGAAGCCTAGATGGCGGGGCCCGCGAGACGGGCCGGGCTGTCCCACCCGGCCCGCCGCGGGTCTTCCCCCCGCCGGCGACGGTGGGTCATCCCATCGCCGGCTGTCTGCTCGGAGCTTTTGCGTCAGGAGGAGAGATCGACGCCATCCAGCTCCGAGCGTGCGGTCAGGCTACGAGCACGGCACCGCGCCCACTACCGACCGCCGGTACAAGGCTGACGGGCGAATTGCCTACCGGCGTGACAACTCCGTGAACACGAAATCGCGCAGTTGGCGCGCGCGATGGGTGAAGCCCGCCAGGGAGCGCCCGGTCGCCCGGTGCGCGAGGTCGAGCTCGATCTCGCCGATCGAGTAGCCGGCGCGCGCCGCATCGACGGTCATCCCGGTCTCCATGCCGAACCTCGGCGCGAAGGGCACCACGACCGGCAGGACCTCGCCGCGCATCGCCCGCTGGCCGCTGATCGGCGCGCTGAGCTCCAGCCCGGTCAGGCGGCGGATGGCCCCGCGCGCGTAGCCCACGGCGAAGCCGAAGCCGCCACCCACGCGCTGTGCGAACGCCGCGACCGCGAGGTCGCACTCGCCGCGCCGCACGGCGGCCACGAGCGCCGGCAGCCGGCGCGCCGTGTCGCCGAGATCGCCGTCACAGAAGACGAACACCGGCGGCTGCGGCGTGAGCGCCAGCGACAGCACGCGCCGCGCTGCCAACGTGTTCGCACCGCCCTTGCCGATGTTGCGCGGCGCGGTGACCACCTCGGCCCCCGCGGCCGCTGCGCGCGCCGCCGTGTCGTCCGTCGACGCATCGTCGGCGACCAGCACTCGCGCGCCCGGGAAGACCTCGCGCAGCGCCTCGAGCGTCTGCTCGATGCGGTCGCCCTCGTTGTGGGCAGCGACGATCACGACGACGGCGGGGACGTCCATGTGCGCGGCTATCGTGCCAGCCCGCGTCCCCAGACCCCCCTCAGGAGGCAGCGAGTGCCGGACATCGAGGCCCACATCACGGGCACCGTGTGGAAGATCGAATGCCAGGTCGGCGATCAGATCAGCGAAGGCGACACCGTCGTCATCCTCGAGTCGATGAAGATGGAGATGCCCGTCGAGGCCGAGGACGAGGGCACCGTGAAGGAGATCCTCTGCGAGGAGGGTCAAGCCGTGAACGAGGGCGATACGCTCGTCGTCCTTGAATAGCGGGCGACTCCTCACCGACACGCCGGCGGAGGGCGTCCTCCGCCTCACGATCTCCAACCCGGACAAGGGCAACGCGCTCGACCACGGGATCCTCGACGGCATCGCGCACGCCGTCCGCGAGGCCGACGCGCGCTGCATCGTGCTCACCGGCGGGCACGGCATGTTCTCGTCGGGCTACGACATCGGCGACATCCCGGAGGACGTGTTCGCCGAGCAGGCGGAGAAGCTCGTCGCCCACCCGTTCACCAGCGCGATCGACGCGCTGGACGGGACCGACCTGCCGACGATCGCCGCGCTGCCGGGCCACACGATCGGCGGCGGGCTGGAGCTCGCGCTCGCGTGCGACCTGCGGATCGCCGCCGACGGCATCAAGCTCGGCATGCCGCCCGCCAAGCTCGGGCTCGTCTACTCGCACACCGGGCTCCGGCGCTTCATCGACATCATCGGTGCCCCGCGCACGCGCGAGCTGTTCCTGCTCGGCCGCAACATCGACGCGCGCCGCGCGCTCGACTGGGGGATGGTCAACGAGGTCGTGATCGGCTCGGACCTGCAGGACACCGCGCTCGACTGGGCGACCGAGCTGGTCGCCAACGCCCCGCTCTCGGTTCAGGGCAACAAGCGCGTGATCCGCGAGCTGCTGCGCGCCCAGGCCGAGCTCGACCCCGACGTCGAGCGCGAGCTGATCGCCCTGCGCGAGGCGTGCTTCGCCTCTGAGGACATGAAGGAAGGCGTGCGTGCGTTCGGCGAGAAGCGCCCGGCGCGCTGGCGGGGCCGCTAGGCCGCGTGCCGGATGCGCTCGCGCGCCTCGCTGTAGGCCGTGACCTCGTAGCCGATCAACGCGCATGCGATCAGCGCGACGAGCGCCAGCGCAAGTAACGCCGGCAGGGTGGTCGCCAGCGGGGCGAGGGCGATCAGCGCCGCCGCGGCCACCAGGCGCGGCTGGTTCCAGGAGCCGACGTTGCGGCGCTTGAACGCGCTGAGAGCGACGAGGTAGAGCGCGACGCCGGCACAGAGTGCGGTCGCGGGGACCGTCGCCAGCTCGCCGGACACCTCGAGCGTGCGCTTCACTCCGACGGCGAACACGACGATCCCGGCGACCATCGGCAGGTGCAGGTAGGTGTAGGAGTCGCGGGCGATCCGCACCTGGTCGCGCCGCGGCGCGTCGCGCAGGCGGCGCTCGGCGACGATCGCGACCACATCGAAGTACGCCCACCACAGCGCGGCGGAGATCGCGACCCCGAGCAGCGCCCCGACCACCACGCGCGCGTCGAGGTTCAGGCCGCCGGCGCCGAGCCCGAGCGAGACGATCGACTCGCCCAGCGCGATGATGATGATCAGGCCGTGGCGCTCGGCGAAGTGGCCGGCCTGCACCCGCCAGCCCTCGACGCCGCGCATCGCCAGCCCGCCGTAGTCGATCGCCAGCGCCGCGATCCAGCAGACGGTGCGCGGCGTTCCGTCGAGCGCACCGGCCACCACGAGCAGCGCGGCGCCAGGGATGGCCGTCGACGCGAGCCGCCCGACCACGCCCTGCAGCTCCGGGTCGTTGCGCGCGATCAACGCGTACGCGCCGAGATGCAACAGGCGCACGGCGAAGTACGCGATCCCGAAGATCAACCCGTCGTCGGAGAACGCTCCCGGAACGGCGAGCGAGACGATCAGCATCGCGCCCATCGCGCTCAGCAGGACGACCCGGATCGCGCCGTCGTCGGACGCGGCGGTGTTCCCGAGCCACGCGTAGGAGACCCACGCCCACCACAGCACGGCGAGCACCGCCAGCCCTTCGAGCAGGTGCGTCCAGGTGGCGTCGTCGGAGACGAACCCGCTGACCTGCGTGATCGCGAAGACGAACACGAGGTCGAAGAACAGCTTGAGTGGCGTGACCTCCTGCTCGTCCATCGATCACGTGAACGATAGGGTCGAGCGGTGCCTGAGCTGCTCGCGCTCGTCAAGCACGACTGCCCGGTCTGCGACCAGGTGCTGCCGTCGTTCGACGCCGCAGGCGTCCGCGTCCTCAGTCAGTCCAGCGCGCAGGACACCGAGGCGCAGGCCGCGCGCCTGGGTCTCGGCAC
>VAYD01000519.1:4197-6846 GCA_005883905.1 Actinomycetota bacterium | reverse complement strand
CGGAACAAAGGCGCGGCGCGCGGGGCGCCGCCAGGCTTGCAGACGCAGCGGGGCAGCCGCTCGTACGGAGCAAGCTCGAGGCGGACGTGCTCAGGCGGTTGGGCGTGCCGGCGGTGAACGCGAAGGTCGCCGGCGAGGAGGTCGACCTCCGCTGGGGCGATCTCGTCGTCGAGATCGACCACGACCAGACCCACGGCTCGAAGTGGGCCCGTGCTCGCGATGCGCGAAAGGATCAGCGGCTGAAGGAGCGGGGACTCACGGTGCAGCGCTTCACGGCGTGAGCACCACCTTCCCCACGTTCCGGCGCTCGGCGATGATCCGGTGCGCCTCCGCGGCGCGATCGAACGGGACGGCGTCGGACACCACCGGCTGCACGGTCCCGTCCTCGATGAGCTCGGACAGCGGCGCCATCCAGGGCTCCAGCGTGCCCCGGTCCTTCCAGAGCGTCAGCATGTTCAGGCCGATGACGGACTTCGACTCCTGCATCTGATCGATGAGGTTGAAGCCGCGCAGCATCGGCAGCGCCTCGGGCAGGATCTTGGCGTAGTTGCGCTTCTCACCCTGCGATACGGACGACGCGCCGAACGCAACGAGTCGTCCGCCGGCGCGCAACATCCGGTACGAGCGCCGGAACTGCCGCCCGCCGATCGCGTCGAGGATGAGGTCGAACGGCGGCAGTCCCTCCCACCACTTGTCGTTGCGGTAGTCGACCGCGTGATCGACGCCGTTGGCGAGGATCGCGTCGTGCTTTGACGGCGACGCCGTCCCCCACACCTCGGCGCCGAAGCGCTTGGCGATCTGCGTCGCCGACATGCCAACGCCGCCGGCTGCCGCCTGGATGAGCACCTTCTCCCCCGGGCGCAGCGAGCCGTAGCCGATCAGGCCCGCCCACGCCGTCGCGTAGTTGACCGGGATCGCCGCGCCCTGCTCGAAGCTGAGCCATTCGGCCAACGGAACCACATCGGCGGCCGAGACCGCGACAGAAGAGGCGTAGCCGCCGAACCGCGTCCCCGCCATCACCCGCTCGCCGACACGAGAACCATCGATGCCGTCACCCACCGCGGAGATCGTGCCCGCCACCTCGTAGCCCACGATCATCGGCGGCTTGGGCGCGTCGGCGTACAGGCCGACGCGCGCCATCGTGTCGGCGAAGTTCACACCCGCCGCGGCGACATCGATCACCACCTCGCCTGCACCGGCGACCGGATCAGGGCGCTCGACGACCCGCAGCACCTCCGGCGCGCCATACCGAGGGATCTCGACCGCGCGGATCACGCCGTCGCGGGGATGGCGACTGCGGGCGTCGCGGCCACACGGGCGTCGCGCCGCGCCCGCGCCTTCTGGACCATCACGTTCACCACGAGCAGGATAAGCACGACGAACAGCAACCCGGAGGCGAGCACGTTCACCTCGGGCGGGACGCCCTGACGCGCCGCGCCGTAGATGAACAGCGGGAACGTGATCGTCTGGCCCGCGTTGAACGACGTGATCACGTAGTCGTCGATCGACAGCGCGAACGCCAGCAGCGCGGGAGGCGACGCCTGGCGCGATCAGCGGCAGCGTGACCTTGAAGAACGTGGTCCAGACGCCGGCACCAAGATCTTGGGCCGCCGCTTCTATGTATTGGTCCATGCCCTCCAATCGCGCCTTCACGGTCACGACGACGTAGGAGATGTTGAACATCACGTGGGCGATGACGATCGTCACGAAGCCGGTGTTGACGTTCGCCGTCAGGAAGAGCGCGAGCAGCGCGGCGCCGAGCACGACCTCGGGCGTCGCGAGCGGCAGGAACACGAACATGTCCGCCGACCCGCGCCCACGGAACCCGTAGCGCACGAGCGCCAGCGCCATGAACGTGCCGAGCGCCGTCGCGATGGCCGTGGAGATCCCGGCGATCAGGAGCGAGTTCTTGAACGCTGTCGCCAGGTCGGGATTGGCGAACGGGTGCTGCCAGTGGCGCAGCGTGAAGCCATGCCAGGTGAAGTTGAAGCGACCCTTATTGTCGTTGAACGAGAACAGGATCACGATGAAGATCGGGATGAACAGGTAGAGCAGCGCTGCGGCCGACCAGAGGCCGAGCAGCCACGTGCGTATGCGGTCGCGCGTATGCCAGCTGATGCTCACGCCGCCGCCGCCTCCGTGAGCGATCGGGTCCCGAGCAATCGGGCGTAGATCGCGATCCCGATCAGGATCACGCCCATCAACATGAACGACAGCGCGGCCGCGGCCGGGTAGTCGAGGATGTTGAGGAACTTCGACTGGATGACGTTGCCGATCATGTACTGGTTCGGCGTGCCGAGCAGCGCGGCGTTGATGAAGTCGCCGACCGCCGGGATGAACGTCAGCAGCGAGCCGGCGAAGATGCCCGGCAGCGCCAGCGGCAGCGTCACCTTGCGAAACGCGGTGACGCGGCTCGCGTAGAGGTCGGTCGCCGCCTCGATCAGCCGCCGGTCGATCTTCTCCAGCGAGACGTACAGCGGCAGCGCCATGAACGGCAGGAAGTTGTAGGCGATGCCCGCGATCACGGCGGTGTTCGTCGCGAGCAGCCGGCCGTTCTGCGAGATCAGGCCGACATCGCGGAAGCGCGAGACGACCCAGCCGTTATCGGACAGGATCAGCTGCCACGAGACCGTCCGCACGAGGTAGCTC
>VAYD01000519.1:2243-4119 GCA_005883905.1 Actinomycetota bacterium | reverse complement strand
AGCGAGCGGGAACGCGATGATCAGGTCGATGATCGTCGCGATGCCGGCGAACTTCAGCGAGCGGAAGAACTGCTCGTGGTAGTTCGAGATCGCGTCGCTGTACGTCGAGAAGTTCCAGGTGAAGCTGTAGCCCAGCTCCGAGTCGCCGGACTGCAGCGACACGTAGGACTGGTTCAGCAGCGGGATCAGGAAGAAGATGATCAGCCACAGCAGCCCCGGTACCAGGAACAGGTACGGAAGGAGCTGCCGTCGCCGTCTGAGGCTCAGCCGCAGCAAGGCACCGACCTAGGCGCCCGTCACCTGGGCCATCCGCTCCTCCATCTCGCGCTCGTCCGCCGGCGAGAGGTTCGGGTACGGGTGGAACTTCTTGCGGATCGCGTCCGACGGGAAGATCAGCGGCGAGTCCGCGAGCTTCGGGTTCGTTTTGCGGATGATGTCCGCGGCGCCCTGCACCGGCGAGATGTACGTGATGTAGGCCGCGAGCTTCGCCGCCACGGCGGGGTCGTAGACGTAGTTCATCATCGTCTCCGCCGCGTACGGGTGCGCCGCCTTGGCCGGGATCATCATGTTGTCGGTGAAGATCATCGACCCCTCGTCGGGGTAGACGAACTCGAGATGCGGGTTGTCGGCCTGCAGCCCGGTGAGGTCGCCTGAGTAGGCCATCGCGACCCAGAGGTTGCCCTTCGTGAGGTCGGTCGTGTAGTCGTTGCCGGTGAAGCGGCGGATCTGGCCGGCCTTCTGCGCCTGCTCGATCTTGTCGATCGCCTTGTTGATCTGATCGATGTTGGCGTGGGTGGAGTCGACGCCCTGCATCAGCATGACCATGCCCGCAGAGTCATACGGCTCCGAGAGGAACGACACGCGGCCCTTGAACTTCGGGTCGAAGAAGTCCTGGATGGAGTGGAGCTTGCGCCCGGTCTTGCGCGGGTCGTAGCCGATGCCGATCGCGCCCGACTGCCACGGCAGCGTGAAGTTGCGGTGGGGGTCGTAGCCGATCGTCTGCAGGTTCGACACGAGGTTCTTGGCGTTCGGGACGTTCTTCTTGTCGATCGCAGTGACATAGCCGTCGCGCACCCAGCGCGCGGCCATGTAGTCCGTGAGCGTGACGATGTCGCGGCCGATCGGCTTGCCCGCCGCCAGCTGCTGGCGGACCTTCCCGAAGAACTCGAAGTTGTCGTTGATGTCCTCGACGTACTTGACGTGACCGCCGTACTTCTTGTCGAACGACTTCAGGACGGACTTGTCGATGTAGAGCGGCCAGTTGGAGAACGTCCAGTCGCCGATCGGGACCTTCGGGTGGTTGACGGCGGTCGAGGCCTTCTTGCCGGAGCTCTCGCCCTTCACGCCACCGCAGGCAGCGAGGAACGCCGACCCGGGACCCAGGAGCAGCCCGGCCCCGGCGAGGTGGCGGATGAACTGGCGGCGCGAGTGCTCGCTGCCATCGAGCATCCGCTCGACGATGCCGTCGATGTCCTCACTGGGCATGCAATGACTCCTGTCGTTGAACGACGAACGTGTGGGCGGGATCCCAGGCCAGCGACACGTCGCGACCCGGGCCGATGGAGTTGACGGAGCCGCCGTCGCGGTTCGGTGCGATCACGGTGAGCTCACGACCGCTCTTGGTCTCGACCACGTATTGGATCGAGACGCCAAGGTAGCTGGCCACTGTTACGCGGCCGTGAATGACGTTGCGGCTGGATGTAGAAGCCTCGTCGGCCGCGCCGCTGTTGCCGGAGATCGCGAGCTTTTCCGGGCGAACGCCGATTCGCACAGCCCCGCCGTTCACGTGGCTGAACCGGTCGGTCGGGACGAGCACGCGCTCGCCCTCCTCGGCGTCGAACGTCGCCATCGCCCCGTCGCGGGAACCGACGGTCCC
>VAYD01000519.1:0-2238 GCA_005883905.1 Actinomycetota bacterium | reverse complement strand
AGTTCGCCACGAACTCCGTGCGCGGGCGCTCGTAGAGCTCCTCGCCAGAGCCCATCTGCTCGATGCGTCCCTCGTTCATCACCGCGATCGTGTCGGCCATCGTCAGCGCCTCCTCCTGGTCGTGCGTGACGTGCACGAAGGTGATGCCGATGTCGGCCTGGATGCGCTTGAGCTCGATCTGCAGCTGGCGGCGCAGTCGGAGGTCCAGGGCGCCGAGCGGCTCGTCGAGGAGCAGCGCGCGCGGGTGGTTCACCAGCGCGCGCGCCAGCGCCACGCGCTGCTGCTGGCCGCCCGACAGCTGCTGTGGCCGGCGCTTGTCGAGCCCGGTGAGCTGCACGAGGTCGAGGATCTCGCCGACGCGCCGGCGGACCTCCTCCTTGCCGACCTTCTTGCGCTCGAGCCCGAACGAGACGTTGCGCTCGACGCTCAGGTGCGGGAAGAGGGCGTAGCTCTGGAACACCGTGTTCACGTCGCGCCGGAACGGCGGGTGGTCGGTGACATCGATGCCGCCCAGGAACACGCGCCCGGCGGTCGGATCCTCGAAGCCGCCGACCATCCGCAGGGTCGTCGTCTTGCCGCAGCCCGACGGGCCGAGCATGGCGAAGAAGCTGCCACGCGGGATCTCGAGGCTGAGGTCGTCGACGGCGAGCGTCTCGGCGAAGCGCTTCGTCACGCTCTCGAGACGAATATCGCTATCCGGGGTGTCCTGCGGGATGGGAGCAGCGTCCGCCATCGCGTCCATTCTCAAAGGGGCTGGCCGCGCCGCGCAAGTGCCGCGGCGTGGTCGGTTTGGGACCGGCATTGTCCATCATGAACAACGCCGGGGACAATTGGGCACGAACCGGCCAACGGAGTACAACTCGTGGCATGCCGCCGCGCCCCACGGGCCTCCATGCCGCCGACGCCCAGGACGACTTCCTGCGGGCCCGCCGGCGCCAGGCGATGGCGCGGCTGCGAGCGCGCGCGGTACGCCGGCCCGGAGACTTCGACCTCATCCTGCCATTCGACGAGGTTGTCGCGGCGCTCGGGCGCACCGGCGAGCGCGACCTGGGCATCCAGGTGATCCCGGTCGCGTCGATCGTCGGCACCGTCGACCGCGCCACCGGCTTCGATCGCTCGTTTCGCCCGACGTCCTCGCGGATGCGCACGCGCTGGGAGCGCATCGCAGCGGCGACGCGCCGCGGCGAGTCGCTGCCCCCGATCGAGGTCTACCGCATCGGCGAGGCGCACTTCGTCCGCGACGGCCACCACCGCGTGTCGGTCGCCCGCGCCCTCGGGCTCAAGGACATCGAGGCGCACGTGATCGAGGTCCTGACCCGCGTCGGCGCGTCGCGCGAGCTGACGGTCGCCGACCTGCCGCGCAAGAGCCACGAGCGGGTCTTTCGCGAGCGCGTGCCGCTCCCACCCCAGGACGCGGCGCGGATCAAGCCCAGCGACCCGCTCGCCTACGGCGTCCTCGCCGAGGCGATGGAGGCGTGGGCGTTCCGCGCCGGGCAGGAGCGCGGCGAGCTGCTCAACCGCGAGCGCGCCGCGCGCGAGTGGTTCGACAGCGACTACGCGCCGCTGGTGGAGACGCTGCGCGAAGCCAACCAGCTCGGCAAGGGCACCGAGACCGACGCCTACCTGCGCGTCGGCCCCGAGCGCTACGACAGGCTCGTGGTGTCGCCGCCGGACGAGGGCTGATCGCCTTCGGCCGGGGCCGGGGCCGGAGCCGGTGCCTCGGTGGGAGCCGGCTGCACAGGCGCAACGCCGATCTCGCGCTCCGCCGCGCCGTCGCGCGTCGAAGAGGTGGACCGTCTCGGGGTGCAGGCCGAGCTGGTGGCGCTGACCCTGCGTCGCCTTGGTCGTCGGCTCCAGGCGCGCGACCGCAAGCCCCTCGCCGGAAGACGGCACGTCGGCCGCGCCGCTGTCCGCAGCGAGCTCGGCGAGCTCCTCGCTCTGCGGGCCACCCGTCTGGCCGGTGCTGAAGTGCGCGTAGACCTCAGAGCCCATCGACTCGACAAGCTCGATCGGCACCTCGAAGGTCGTCCCGCCCTGCACGTTCTCGAGTGCCGGGTCGTAGAAGTGCTCGGGCCGCACGCCCGCGATCAGGTCGCCGCCGCTCACGCCCTGCGCTGCGTCGCGCAGCCGCCCCTGCAGGGGGAGGTTTGCGAACGGAAGCTTGAGGTGGTCGCCCTCGACCTGCGCCGGGAAGAAGTTCATCGACGGCGAGCCGATGAAGCCCGCGACGAAGATGTT
>VAYD01000153.1 GCA_005883905.1 Actinomycetota bacterium | reverse complement strand
CGATGAACTCGGCGCTCGCGTCGCCGAACGTCGCCAGCGTCTCGCCGTCGTCGATCACGTCCGGCGCGACGATCGCGGCGCCGGGATACATCGCGCCGTACTCCGCCACGAGCTCCCCGTGCGGCTGCCGGTCCACGTAGCGAACGTGGGCTGACCGCGGCAGGCGGAGCGGGAAGTTCAGCGCGCCGATCTCGAGGCCGTGGCCGCGCAGGTACCGCGCCGCGACGTCCTCGCGCGTGGCCTTGTGATCGATCTGCCGGCCGACGACGGCGTTGCGCAGCTCCCGCCGCGCCCTCGACCACACGCGCCGGACCCGTTCCCTCATGGCGCGACCCTTTCACATGCGCTTCCGAAACCCGCTGACCCGCCCATTACCCTTGACCGCTCATGGACGAGCGCATTCTCGCTGAGCGGCTGATCACGTACGAGACCTCCAGCACGGAGGCGCTGCGGGCTGCCGCGGGATTCGTGAAGGGCTGGCTCGAGTCGCGGGAGATCGAGGTGATCGACCGCGAGTTCGACGGCCTGCCGGTCGTGATGGCCGACGTGGGGCCGAAGGACGGGCCGACCCTGGTGCTGCATGGGCACATCGACGTCGTGCCGGCGTTCGAGGGGCAGTTCGAGCCGCGGGTCGAGGGCGACCGGTTGATCGGCCGCGGCGCCTACGACATGAAGGGCGCGCTGGCGTGCCTGATGTGGGCGGTCCGCGATGCGTCGCTGCAGGACAAGGTCCGCGTGAAGTTCGTCTGCGTACCTGATGAGGAGGCCGAGGACGTCGAGCGGCGCTCGACCGACGAGCTGATCCGCGAGGGCCTGCTGAACGGCGACTTCGCGATCACCGGCGAGCCGACCGATCTGCACATCGGGGTCCAGGCGAAGGGGGTCTGCGCCGTCCGCGTCGAAATACGGGGGACGGCCGCGCACGGCTCGACGCCGTGGCTCGGCGACAACGCGATCCTCAAGGCTCACGACGTGTTCCGCCGCATCGAGACGCTGCCCTTCAGCCGCGAGTCCAGCGATCTGTTCGACCGGCTGAGCATCAACATCGCGCGGATCGTCGGCGGCGACGCCTTCAACAAGGTGCCGGACCGCTGCTCGATGGACGTCGACATCCGCTTCCTGCCCAACCAGGACCCCGGCGACATCCTCAGCCAGATCCGCGCGATCCCCGACACCGAGATCGTCAAGTCCTTCATCCGGGCGCCCGCGATCGTGTCGCGCAAGAACCCCTACGTGCTCGCGCTGCGCGAAGCCGTCGGCCGCGCCAGCGAGGGCGAGGCGCTGAGCATCGGCCGCGACGGCGCGAGCGACGCCGTCTCGTTCCTCGAGGCCGGCATCCCGGCGGTCGAGTTCGGCCCGGTCGGCGGCGGCCACCACGGCCCGGAGGAGTGGGTCTCGATCGCCTCGCTCGCGCGCTACCGCAAGGCGCTCGCCGACTTCATCAGCGGGTTGCCGGCCTACCTCGAGCGCGGCACTGAACTGCGCGCGGTCGAGGGCGGACTCGCGTGACGCCGGACGAGCCGCGCGAGCGCAGCGTCTGGTGGAAGTTCGCCGCCGGCGGGCTGCTCATGGTGCTGTTGACGGCCGCGGCCACCGCGACCGCGGGCCTGCTGGCGATCAAAGACGTCGCCGACCGGATCCCGAAGCTCGCGCAGGACGTGCCGGTCGAGCCGACGAAGCCGGGAAAGCCGCAGACGCTGCTGCTGCTCGGCTCCGACCGCCGCTACGTCGATCGCAATTCCAAGAACGCCGCGCGCTCGGACACGATCATGCTGATCCGGCTGGATCCCGGTCAGGAGGCGACGACGCTGCTGTCGATCCCGCGCGACCTCAAGACCGAGATCCCCGGCTACGGCTACGACAAGATCAACTCGGCCTACTCGCTCGGCGGGCCGAAGCTGACGCTGCGCACCGTCAAAGAGCTGCTCGGCATCAAGGTCAACCACATCATCAACGTCAACTTCTCCGGGTTCCGCAAGGCCGTCGACCTGCTCGGGTGCGTCTACACCGACGTCGACCGGCGCTACTACCACTCCAACGCCGGGCTGCCCGCGTCGGTGCAGTACGCCGAGATCAACATCCGGCCGGGCTACCAGAAGCTCTGCGGGAAGAAGGCGCTGGACTACGTGCGCTTCCGCCACGCCGACTCCGACCTCGTGCGCGCGGCGCGCCAGCAGGACTTCCTGCGCCAGGCGAAGGACCAGATCAGCTCGTCGAGCCTGATCAACCACCGCGGCAAGCTGATCGACATCTTCACCAAGTCGACCGAGGCCGACAAGCAGCTCGCCACCGTCTCCGGGCTCGAGCGGCTGGTCAAGCTGGCGATCTTCTCCGCCGGCCATCCTGTGCGCCAGGTCACGTTCCCCGCGCAGTTCGTCAAGGACACGCTGCCCGACGGCACGCCGGAGGACTATGTGACGGCTGACCCCGCCGCGGTCAGCGCGACCGTCCAGCAGTTCCTGCACGGCGCCAAGCGCGCCGCGCACAAGCAGCACAGCAAGCGAAGCCACCGGTCGCGCACCAGGGTCCCGACGCTGCTGGTCAACGTCGCGCGGGCCAACAAAGACCTCGTGGCGCCGTCCGCCGCCAAGCATTCGCTCGGCTTCCCGATCTACTACCCGACGCGCGCGACGTCGGCGGCGAGGCCGTCGAACGTCGACTCGCCGCGCCTGTACACGATCCGCGATCGCGCCGACAAGCCCCACCGCGCATACCGGCTCGTGTACATCCAGAGCGAGATCGAGGGCCAGTACTACGGGATCGAGGGAACGGACTGGCGGACGCCCCCGCTACTCTCCCACCCGACAGGTCACCGGACCATCGACGGCCGGCGCCTGTTGTTGTTCCGCGAGGGCGAACGCCTGCGGACGGTGGCCTGGCGCACGTCGAGGGCCGTGTACTGGGTCTCCAACACGCTCGGCAACTCGCTCACGAACGACCAGATGATCGGCATCGCCGCCACAGCAACGCGCGTCAAGAAGCACCGATGAGCGCGTTCCCCGACGAGAAGCCGCCCCGCCTGGGGCTGCGACTGCTGCTGCGCGCCGGTCTGGCGATGCTCGTCATCACGCTGCTCGCCGCGGCGTCGGTGGCGACCGCGGTGCTGCTCGAGGTCAAGAAGGACGCCGACATCTTCTCGCGCGAGCAGATCCCGATCCCGAACATCGAGGGCGCGCTCGACGGCGTGAGTGCGGGCGGCCCGCAGACGATCCTCGTGCTCGGCTCCGACCGCCGGTTCGCCGACATCAAGGCGAAGAACCCGGTGCGGTCGGACACGATGATGCTCATCCGGCTCGATCCGTCAAAGGGCGCGACCGCGGTCATGAACATCCCGCGCGATCTGAAGGTGACGATCCCCGGCCACGGCGAGGACAAGATCAACGCGGCCTACGCCATCGGCGGCCCGACGCTCTCGGTCAAGACGGTGCGGTCGCTGCTGCACATCCCGATCAACCACGTCGTGAACGTCAACTTCGGCGGCTTCCGCCACGCCGTCGACCGCCTGAAGTGCGTCTACGTCGACGTGGACCGCAAGTACTTCAACGACAACAACCCGCCCTTCGGCGGCGGCCCCGATTACGCGACCATCCATGTCCCGGCGGGCTACCAGAAGCTGTGCGGGCAGGACGCGCTCGACTACGTGCGCTACCGGCACTTCGACTCCGACCTCGTGCGCGCGGCGCGCCAGCAGGACTTCCTGCGCCAGGCGAAGGATCAGATCGGCGTGAGCCGGATCTTCGGCGACCGCGAGGCGCTGCTGAAGATCTTCGGCAAGTACACCCAGACCGACATCCGCGGCACGACGGCGATCCTGCGGCTGCTCAAGCTCGTCGCGCAGTCGGCGAGCCACCCGGTCCAGGAGATCCACTTCCCCGGCGACGCCGGCCCGACCTACGTGACGACCACGCCCGGGCGCCTGAAGAAGGCGGTCCACGACTTCCTCAACGCGAAGGGCTCGAGCGGCCCGCGCGGCAAGGCCTCCCCGGCGAAGAACGCGCCGCGGCGCAAGAGCTCGCACCCCGGGGTGCCGAGCGGCCTCGTGCTCAACAAGACCCTGGGCGAGGACCAGGCGGCCAACGTCGCGACCAAGGTCGGCTTCCCCGTCTACTACCCGAAGCTGCTGGCGGCCCGCGGCAACTACCGCACTCCCGACAACCGCGCCTACAACATCTACGACCGCGGGCACCACAAGTACCGCGCGTACCGGATCGTGGCGTTCGCCGGCGACATCGGCCAGTACTACGGGGTCGAGGGCATGACCTGGAGCTCGCCGCCGCTGCTCGACAACCCGTCCGAGACCCGCACGCTCAACGGCCGCAAGTTCGAGCTCTTCTTCGACGGCGGCCGCCTGCGGCTCGTGGCCTACCGCACCAAGAAGGCGGTCTACTGGGTGTCGAACACCCTGCTGCAGACGCTCACGAACCAGCAGATGCTGGCCCTTGCGCAGTCCCTGACGCGCGTCGGCCACTGATCGCTAGGGTTGGCCGCCGCATGAGCACGGAGCGTGAGCCCATCGGGGTCATCGGCACCGGCTACGTCGGCCTCGTCACGGCTGCGGGGTTCGCGGAGCTCGGGTCGGAGGTCTGGTGCATCGACATCGACGCCGACAAGATCGAGCGCCTCGAGCGCGGCGAGATCCCGATCTACGAGCCCGGGCTCGAGCAGCTGGTCGCCAAGAACCGCGAGCGGATGCACTTCTCGACGGACATCGCCGACGCGCTCGAGCACGCGCGGCTGCTGTTCGTCGCCGTCGGTACGCCGCCGACGTACTCCGGCGACGCGGATCTGAGCGCCGTCCACGCGGTCGTCAACGCGATGCCTGCGTCGGATCGCCACGCGCTCGTCATGAAGTCGACCGTGCCGGTCGGCACCGGCCGCGCGATCAAGCGCATCTTCGTCGAGCAGGGCAAGCACGGCTTCCGCTACGTCTCCTGCCCCGAGTTCCTCAAGGAGGGCACGGCCGTGGCGGACTTCCTCGAGCCCGACCGCGTCGTGATCGGCGACGACGGCGACTGGGCCGGCGACGCGGTCGCGGAGCTGTACGCCCCGCTCGACGCGCCGCTCGTCCGCACGGACATCGCCTCGGCCGAGATGGTCAAGCTTGCGTCCAACGCGTTCCTAGCGACGAAGATCTCGTTCATCAACGAGATCGCCAACGTGTGCGAGGAGACCGGCGCGGACGTGATCGAGGTCGCGCGCGGCATGGGCCTCGACAACCGCATCGGCAACAAGTTCCTGCAGGCGGGGCTGGGGTTCGGTGGTTCCTGTTTCCCCAAAGATGTCGCGGCCCTCAAGCAGCTCGCTGGCAACTCGGGCTATCACTTCCAGCTGCTCAACGCCGTCATCGAGGTCAACGAGCTGCAGAAGCGGCGCGTCATGAGCAAGCTGCACAAGCACCTCGGCACGCTCGTGGGCAGGCGCGTCGCGCTCCTGGGCCTCGCCTTCAAGCCGAACACCGACGACATGCGCGAGGCCACCTCGCTCGTGCTCAGCGCGCGCCTGCAGGCCGACGGCGCGAGCGTCGTCGCCTACGACCCGGTCGCGGAGGACGAGGCGCGCAAGCTGCTGCACGGCGTCGACTTCGCCCCCTCGGCCACGGACTGCGTGGCCAGCGCCGACGCCGTCGTGCTCGTCACGGAGTGGGCGGAGTTCAAGGAGCTCGACTGGGGAACGGTCGCCAACGAGATGAGCGGCACCCTGGTCATCGACGGGCGCAACGCACTGGACGCGGACGCGATCAGGGCGGCCGGCCTGATCTACGAGGGCATCGGCCGTACCTACAACGGGGCGCCCTAGTGCAAGCGGTGATCCTCGTCGGCGGTGAGGGAACGCGCCTGCGGCCGCTCACGTCGACGGTGCCCAAGCCGGTCGTGCCGCTCGTCGACCGGCCGTTCATCGTCTACATGCTCGAATGGCTCAAGCACCACGGCGTCGACGATGTGATCCTCAGCTGCGGGTTCCTCGCGACGAGCGTGCGCAACGTCCTGGGCGACGGCTCGCAGCTCGGCATCCGCCTGCGCTTCGTCGAGGAGCCCGAGCCGCGCGGCACCGCGGGCGCGCTGAAGCACGCGGAGTCCTTCCTGGATGAGCGCTTCCTGATGCTCAACGGCGACGTGCTGACCGACCTCGACCTGACCGCGCAGATCGCCCAGCACGAGCGGACGGACGCGACCGGCACGCTGGCGCTGGTGCCCGTGCCCGACCCGACGCACTATGGGCTCGTGCGCACCAACGAGAACAACTCCGTCAGGGAGTTCGTCGAGAAGCCGAGCGCAGACCAGATCGACACGAACCTGATCTCCGCTGGCGCGTACGTGCTCGAGCGCTCGATCGTCGACATGATCGCGCCCGACCGCGCCGTCTCGATCGAGCGCGAGATCTGGCCGCGCCTGGTGGGCAAGGGCCTGTACGG
>VAYD01000518.1 GCA_005883905.1 Actinomycetota bacterium | reverse complement strand
CCTCGCATCGCATCGATGGCGCGGCTCGCCGAACTTCCCTGCGCGCACGCTGATGGCGCTGTGGTCGACCTGGAACGCGTTTGCGGACCGCCGCTACGGCGCCGCGGTGCGCGTCCGCTACGAGGACGTTGCCGACGGGCGTCTGGTCGAGCTCCGCCAACACCACACGATCGACGGCAACCGCAATCGTTTCCGCACGGGGCCTGTCGAGCTCGCCGAGGACGTGCGCTGGCGCACGGGCCTCGGGCGCGCGGACCGGGCGCTGGCGCTTGTGCTCACCGGGCCGCTGCTGGCGCGCTACGGCTACGTGCCGCGCGCTGCCTCGAGCAGCAGCTCGTGGGTACTCGACACCATCTGATCGACGCCGAGGTTCGCGCGCACCCACTCCGGGCCGCCGCCGTTGCGCGCCGCGGTGTCCCAGGCCGCAGCGAGCGCCTGCGGGTTGCGCGGGGGCACCACCGTCGCCACGCCGGCGGCCAGCGCGTGGTCGCCCGTCTCGGTGACGACGCACGGCAGCCCGAGGGCGAGCGCCTCCGCGAACGCGTTGCTGAACGCCTCTGCCCAGGCAGAGGCGAGCGTGAAGACGTCGATCGCGGCGTACGTGCTCGCGAGGTCGTGCACGGCGCCGGGCGCGATGAGGTCGATGCCGGCCTCGCGGGCGAGGCGGAGCAGCTCCGGGCGCAGCTCGCCCTCGCCGAACCAGGCGAAGCGACGCCCCGGCCGAGTCGCGACCTTGGCGGCGCGAACGAACGTCTCCGGGTCCTTCTGGGCGTCGATCCGCGCGACCGTGGCGATCAGCTGGTCGCCCGCGGCGATGCCCAGGCGCGCGCGGCGGCGGTCGCGGTCGGCGGGCGACGCAACGAAGCGCTGGCGTTCGACGGCGTTGAGGACCGATCGCACGCGGTCGGACGGGTAGCCGCGGGCGACCAACTGGCGGGCGGCGGCGTGCGAGTTCGCGACGACGAATCGCGCGCGGCGCGCGAGCCGGTGCTGCAGGCCCATCGCGACCTTCGCGATCGCGTCCTTGGGCAGGCGCGCGAGGTCGCTCGTGCGCACGCCGAATACCGCGGGCGCGCCCGACGCGAGCGCAAGCAGGTTGGCCTCGGGGTTGAGCCCGTACGCCACGTCGGCGCGCAGCGCGTGGATCGGTCGCACGACGCGCGCGATGTCCGCGCGGTTGCGCGCCTCCGCGGACACGACCTCGCCGCCGGCTGCCCGGATCGCGTCGGCGAAGTGGTCCGCGCGCCGGATCTCGACCACCGTCACGCGCTCGCCGCGCTCCACGAGGCCCGCCACGAGATAGGTCATCTGACGCTCGGTGCCGCCGGGGCCCAGCGCGTGGAGGATCAGGGCCACGTGCACCGCCGCGACCATAGACTGCCGCGCCGTGCCGGGCCCGCAGACGACCAGCGTCATCGTGGCGACCCGCGACCGGCCGCAGCGGCTGCGCGCGTGCCTCGAACTGCTGCGCGCGCAGGCGGCTGACGAGGTGCTCGTAGTCGACGACGGCTCGCGCGACGAGGCAGCGGTCGCCGCGGCGGCGCGCGAGGGTGGCGCGCGGCTCGTCCGGCAGGCGCCGGCGGGCGTGGCGACGGCTCGCAACACCGGCGTCGAGCACGCGCGCGGCGACCTGCTGCTGTTCACCGACGACGACTGCGTGCCGGCGGACGGGTGGGCGGTCGCGCTGAGCGACGGGCTACGCGACGGCGCGGACGTCGTCGCCGGGCCGGTCCACGCCGGCCGGCCCGAGCGCGCGGTCGACGTGGCATGGCAGCTGATCTCCGACCGGCTCGTCGACGGCAGCTACCTCCTCGGCGGCAACTTCGGCGCGCGGTCGACGGCGCTCGCCGATGTGCCGTTCGACGCACGCTTCGACGGCGTCGGCGCCGAGGACCGCGACTGGTGGCAGCGCGTGCGCAACCGCGGACTGCGCGTCGACTTCGTGCCCGAGGCGTCCATCGACCATGAGCCGGACCTCGGGCTGATGCGCTTCGCCCGCAAGCAGGTGCGCTACGGCCGCGGCGCCTACCGGTTCCGCGCGCGCCACCACCGCGGGCGCACCGGGTCGCCGGGGTTCTACGGCGCGTTGCTGCGCGACGCCGCGCGCGAAGGGCCCGGCGTCGCGGCACTCGTGATCCTGGCGCAGGCCGCGACGGCCGCCGGGTTCGCGGCCGAGGCCGTCACCGCATGGGCTTCGCCTAGATGATTGATGCGAAATCCCCGCACACGCACCAACGCGCGTAGCCGCGCTGGATCGCCGCCGTCCTCCTCGCCCGCGCCCCGGCACGGCCTTCGTCGGCCCGCGACGCCCAGCCCGACCACGCGCGCCGCGCGCACGGTCATTCCGCATCAACCATCTAGCGGCGGCTGAGGGCGAAGAAGTAGATGAGCTGGCCGAGCGCGGCGACGAAGCCCGCCACGTAGGTCAGCGCCGCGGCGTTCAGCACCGCCCTGGCGCCGGGCAGCTCGTCAGCCGCGAGCAGGCCCTGCGTCTCGAGCGACGCGAGCGCCCGCTTGGACGCGTCGAACTCGACCGGCAGGGTCACGAGCTGGAACAGCACGATGGCGGCGAACAGGATCAGCCCGATGTTCACCAGCCCCGTGATCCCCATCAGCAGGCCCAGGACGACCGGCAGGAACCACAGCGACTGCCCGATCGTCGCGACCGGGACGAGCGTCTGGCGGATGCGCATCGGCCTGTAGTTGCGCGCGTCCTGGATCGCGTGGCCGGCCTCGTGCGCCGCGACGCCAAGCGCAGCCAGCGACGACGCGTTGCCGACGTCGGCGCTGAGGTTCAGCGTCCGGTTGCGCGGGTCGTAGTGGTCGCTGAGTTGGCCCTCGATCGGGCGGATATCGAGGTTGGGCAGCCCGCTCGACCGCAGCACGGTGCGGCTGGACCTGTGAGTAGCGCTGGAACGTGGTCTTGACGCGCCGCTGGGCCCACAGGCCGAAGAGCAGCGGCACGCCTGCGCAGACGATGAAGAGGGCGGTACTGGACATCTGGATTCAGCCTCCAACCGGTCGGATTGACTAGCTGAAGGTTTCTCCGCCCTTGTGAGGCCGCCGGTCCCGGGCGCCAGTGGCGCCGTGCTGACGGAATCCGGCCGTCGGGATACTTCCCTTCGCCTGGGAATTCTAGCGTTCGCCGCTACAGCTCCCGGTAGACGAGCACCACCGAGCCGAGCACCACGATGTCGCCGTCGGTCAGCTCGGCCTCCTCGACGCGGCGGGCGTTGACGAACGTGCCGTTCAGGCTGCGGTCGTCGAGGACGCGTGTCCGGCCGGCGCGGCGCACGATGATCGCGTGGCGCCGGGACACGCTGTGGTCGTCGAACCGCAGGCCCGCGGTGAACGAGCGCCCGACGTAGACCATCGGGTCCTGCAGCGGCAGCAGCCTTATGCCGTCCGGGCCTTCGAGCTGCAGGTAGGAGCCCGGCGCGGCGTCCTCGGGAGGGATCGCCTGCGCACGGGTGTGATGATCAAGGCGCGAGAGGGCGTCGTAGGGCTCGGTGGCGTGGCGGCTGTCTGTGTGGGCGGTGGCGGTCATGGCTTCAGGGAACACGACCGTGCTGAAGCCGACCTGTGCGATTCCTAAGAGGTCGCTGAGAAGTGCCGCGTCTGAGCATCTAGAATGGCCAGCCCCTGAGGGCGCGTAGCTCAGTGGGAGAGCGCTCGCTTCACACGCGAGAGGTCGCAGGTTCGAAACCCGCCGCGCCCATCCTCCGAAAGGCCCGCTGAGACGGGCCTTTCGCTATCAGGCCGGCCATGCGTCTGCGTTCTTGAGACGTCGCGATCGCTCACTTGGTCCCCGTCGCGTTCAGTCTGCCAACCCGGCACGCCTTGACTG
>VAYD01000517.1:1747-3079 GCA_005883905.1 Actinomycetota bacterium | reverse complement strand
TGCGGTCGAGGCCGAAGCGCATCCCGAACAGCTCGAGTCCGAGCAGGTAGCGCTCGGCCTGTTCGAAGGTCACAGCGTCTCCAGCTCCGCGCGCAGCCGCTCGAGCTTGTTGCGCTCGGCCTGCACCACCGCCTCGGGCGCCTTGGCCACGAAGCCCGCGTTGGAGAGCTTGCTCTCTGCGCGCGCGATCTCGGACTCGACCAGCTTGCGCTGGTCGGCGCGCTTACGCGCCTCCTCCTCCGGGTCGACGCCGCCCCAGATCTCGACCGGGCCCGACGACGTCAGCACCGGCGCCGGGTGGCCCTCGCGCGCGCCGTCGATATCGAGCCGCGCGAGCTGTGCCACGGATCGGGCGTCGAGTCCCTCGGGCAGCGCCGCGGCCAGCCGGTCGCCGGGCTTGATCTCGGCGCCGTCGCGCCACGCGCGGATCGCGGTCACCGCGTCGATGACGTGCCCGAACGCAGCCTCGGCCTCCAGGTCGCGCTCGCCCGGGAGCGGGAGCCGGCCGCCCGCGAGCAGCCCGTCGGCGCCGGGGATGTGCGACCACAGCTCCTCGGTCACGAACGGGATGACGGGGTGGCACAGCGCGAGCGTCTCGCGCAACACGTACAGCGCGGTCGCGCTCAGGTCCTCGTCGAGCTCGCGCGCCTTGAAGAGCTCGAGGTACCAGTCGCACAGCTCGCCGTAGACGAAGTCGTAGAGACCGAGCGCGAGCTTGTGGAACTCGAACGCTTCGATCGCCGCGTGCGCCTCCGCAACGGCATGATCGAGACGGCTCAGGATCCAGCGGTCCTCGAGCGTCTGCGGCCGTGGCGCGGCGTCGCCGCGCTCGATGTTCATCAGGATCAGCCGCGCCGCGCTGTACAGCTTCTGCGTCAGCGCGCGGCCTTGCCCGACCTTCTCCTCGCTGAAGCGAACGTCCTGCGTGGACGACATCGCCAGCAGCCCGAACCGCACCGCGTCGGCGCCATAGGCCGGGTAGCCGCCTCCGCCCTCGATCAGGTCCATCGGGTCGATGCCGGTGCCCAGCGACTTGCTCATCCGCCGGCCGTCGGGCGCCTGGATCACCGAGTGCACGTAGACGTGGTCGAACGGGATGTCGCCGGCGAACTCGATGCCCATCATGACCATGCGCGCGACCCAGAGAAACAGGATGTCGCGCGCGGTCAGCAGCACGTCGGTCGGGTAGAACGCCTTCAGCTCCGGCGTATCCCGCGGCCAGCCCAGCGTCGCGAACGGCCACAGCGCCGAGCTGAACCAGGTGTCGAGGACGTCGGGATCGCGCTCCCAGCCCTCGCCCTCGGGGGCGTTCTCGCCCACGTAGGTCTCGTC
>VAYD01000517.1:0-1723 GCA_005883905.1 Actinomycetota bacterium | reverse complement strand
TGGCCCCACCACAGCTGGCGGCTGATGCACCACGGCCGGATCTCCTTGAGCCAGTGCAGGTAGCGGCGCGACTGCGATGCCGGGTGGATCTTCACCCGGCCGGACTCGACGGCCTCGATCGCCGGAGCAGCGAGCTCGTCCATGCGCATGAACCACTGCAGCGAGATCAGCGGCTCGATCCGCTGGCCAGAGCGGTGGCTGTAGGGGACGTCATGCGTGTAGGACTCCGCGTGGCGGACGAGTCCCTGCGCCTCGAGCCTCGAGACGACCTCGGCCTGCGCGTGCTCGACCGTGAGGCCGGCGTACTCGGGGCCCGCGGATTCGGTCATCAGGCCGTCCTCGCCGATGACGCTGATCTCCTCCAGGCCGTGGCGACGGCCGATCTCGAAGTCGTTGGGGTCGTGCCCGGGCGTGATCTTCAGCGCGCCCGTGCCGAACTCCGGCTTGACGTAGTCGTCGGCGATGATCGGCAGGCGGCGCCCGACGAGCGGCAGGATGGCGGTCTTGCCGATCAGGTGCGTATAGCGCTCGTCCTGCGGGTGGACCGCGACCGCGGTGTCGGCGAGCATCGTCTCCGGGCGCACCGTCGCGACGACGATCTCGCCCGTCCCGTCCTCGAGCGGGTAGGCGACGTGGTACAGCGTGTCGGTGACCTCGCGGTCCTCGACCTCGAGGTCGGAGATCGCCGAGCGCGAGCCCGGGTCCCAGTTGACCATGTAGTTGTCGCGGTAGACGTAGCCCTTCTCGTAGAGGGCGACGAACACCTTCAGGACCGCGCCGGCGTAGGCCTCGTCAAGGGTGAAGCGCTCGTGGTCGTAGTCGCACGAGGCGCCCAGGCGCTTGTACTGCTCGATGATCGTGCCGCCGTACTGCGCGCGCCACTCCCACACCTGGCGGATGAACGCCTCGCGCCCGATCTCCTCGCGGCTCGTGCCCTCCTCGAGCAGCTTGCGCTCGACCTGGGTCTGCGTCGCGATGCCGGCGTGATCGGTGCCGAGGATCCACTTCGTGCGCCGGCCGAGCATCCGGTGCCAGCGGATCAGCGCGTCCTGGATCGCGCCGTTGAGCGCGTGGCCCATGTGCAGCGCGCCGGTGACGTTCGGCGGCGGGATCGCGATCGAGTAGTTCTCCGCCGGATCGCCGCCCGGCTCGGGCGAGAACAGCCCGGATGCGAGCCACGCCTCGATGATCCGGGGCTCGACCTCGGCAGGCTCGAATCGCGTCCGTTCGCGCAGGTCCGTCATTGGACGCGCGATTCTAGGAGCAGCGGTGCAGGCGGACCTTCCCGGAGGCGATCCTGACCGTCTTGTGCGTCACGCCGTCGCGCACGGTGACGCCCGGCCCGCACGCGCGCCAGGGCAGGACGGCCTCGATCGCGATCGTCCGCCGCCGCGCCTGCGACAGCGTCAGCGTCCAGTCGCGCGGGGTCAGGCGCGAGCGCGCGCTCTCCATGTCGAAGATCCGCGCCGAGGAGCGGCCGCGGGGGAACGCGAGCAGCCGCAGCGCGGTGAACCGGGTGCGGCGGTACAGCGTGTCGACGTCAGCCGGCAGCAGCGCCAGCAGCGCGCCGGCGCGCACGAACAGCGGCAGGTCGCCCGCGCCGGCGTGGACGGCGATCGAGCGCCCGCCCCGCAACGCAGGGGCGCGGCGGGCGATCCAAGCGCCGTCACCGGACCGGTAGGCGAGGCCCGCCGTCCAGCGCCCGCGGGGAAGGCGGACCCTG
>VAYD01000516.1:495-3226 GCA_005883905.1 Actinomycetota bacterium | reverse complement strand
TTGTGCGTGCGGCTGATGCTGATCGCCGTGCCGGCGGCGACGTACTGGAATGAGCGCAGGTCGCGCAGCACGACCGTGATCGTCTGGCGCCACTGCGGGAACCCGGTGATCGACTCCGGGATGTCCGGCTGGTAGGGATCGATGACCGCCTCCTCGCGCCAGCGGATCCCGTCGAACTGCGCGAGGTTGACGGCCTTCCAGTAGGTCGGCGTCTGCGCCTTGACGCGCAGCACCTCGTGCCCGTCGCGCGGCCAGTTCAGCGGGCCATAGGAGTGCGTCCAGGTGAAGACGTCGCCCTTCGCGGTCAGCGGATCGGCCAGGTGCTGCGGATCAAGTAGCGGGCGCGCGCCGTCCACGCGCGGCGCCACGATCAGCCCGATGACAAGCGCGACCATTCCGAGCGCCGTCGCCAGCCACATGTACTGGCGCTCGAGCCGCTCGCCCCACAGGAACCCCGTCAGGAGGATCGCCAGGACCGCGCCGGAGAAGAACGGGTGGGCGAAGTTGCGTTCGACGGCCGGGACTCCGTAGATCACACCGAGCGCCACCGCCGCGGCCGTCGGGCGCGCAGGAGTCCGCCGCGGCCAGAAGGCCAGGCCCGCCGCCAGGATCAGCAGCGCGCCTGCGCCGGCGAGGATCGTGGTGCGCACCCACTCGTCCAGGCCCTGGTACGGGACGGTGGTGTCGGGCAGCGAGTCGATCCCCTGCGCGATGCCGTTGACCAGCTCGCCCCATGCGTTCGGGACGAGGAGTCGCGCGCCCACGCCGGCGGCTTCGAGCATGAAGCCGACGGCGATCAACGTGGCGGCGGCGGAGCCGCCGTGGCGCAGCCACGGGTTGGTCAGCGCTGCACGGCCGCTCCCCGACGGATCGAGCAGGTTCGTGCCCCAGGCCGAGGCCACGAACGCGCCGAGCAGGGTGAACGTCGCGAGCCGGATCAGGCCGGGCCGCGACGGGGCGGCGAGCCGTGGCGCCGCAGCGGCCGCGGGGACCCGTGGCGCGGCGGTCGCGGCCATCAGGCAACCACCCTCGACGTGTGGGGCGCGCGCGCGCCGGAGAGCTCGTAGCCGTGGCAGCCCGCCACCGAGAACGACGGGCGCCGCCCCGCGAGCTCGCCCGGCACGACCAGGATCCGCCCGCCCCCGGGGGCGTTGGCGAGCGCCCGCGGCGAGCGGTGCACGCGCCGCGCGGCGACGTAGAGCACCGGGCCGCGCCGTCCCGCCAGCGCCCCGAGCGAGGGGCGCATCGCGCCGTCGACCAGCGCCAGTCGCGCATGGGCGTGCGGCCAGCCCCCCATCGTCGGCTCGAGGATCACCGGCCGGCGCTCACCGGGCAGCAGCAAGGCGCATCCGCCCGCGCGTGCGAGGTGAACGGTCAGCGACGCGGCGGCGCGCACCGCGGCGTCGAGGTCCTCGTCGACGGCTGCGCCGCGCGGATCCAGCAGCACGAGCGGGCGCGTGTCGGACTCGGCGCGCAGCCGGCGCTCCATCATGCCGGCGCCGCGCGCCACCGACGGCCAGAAGATCCGAGACGCGGGCGTGCCGGGGCGCAGCTGGCGCAGGCCGTCGAGATCGACCTCAGCGGCGATGTGCGGCCGCGCGCGGCCGGCGCCCGCGATGCCCGCACCGTCGCCGCCGGGCGGGATCGCGAGCACGGGCTCGATCCGCGGCAGCACGAGCAGCTCGGCGTCCTCGCCCTTCCCCGAACCAGGGCGCACCGCCAAGCCGAACGGGTCGCGCACGATCACCCGCGGCCCGGCGAGCAGCTTGCGGCCACGGCGCCGGAAGCGCGCGTTGATCTGGATGCGGGTCGTCTTGCGGCCGGGGACCAGCGGCGCCGGCTTGGAGAGCAGCGGGTCCTCGATCACCCCTGTCGGCAGCGTCATGCGCCCGGCCCTCACAGTGATCGAGATCGCGACCGGCTCGTCCTCGAGCGCGCGCCGCGCCCCGACGGTCCGCGTCACGGTGACGCCGCGCGCACCCGCGGCGACCCACGCGCTGCAGAAGCCCGCAAGGACGACGAACGAGATGCCGGGGACGTAGAGCGGCTCGGCGTCGAACAGCGCGCCGGTCAGGACAAGGGCGGCGCCGAGGAGCCCGATCGAGATGGCGCCGCGCACGCCCGCCGCCTCACAGCGCCGGCGTCGCCGCCAGCGCGTCGGCCACGACTCGCTCGCCCGTCTCCTCGGATGCCTCGGGGGCGAGCACCATGCGATGCGACAGCACCATCTGCGCGAGTGCCTGCACGTCATCCGGCAGCGCGTGGTCGCGCCCGGCGAGGAGCGCGTGGGCCTTCGCCGCGCGCAGGAGCATCAGGCCCGCGCGCGGGCTACCGCCGAGCTCGACGCGCGGGTCGTCGCGCGTGTGCTGCAGGAGCGCCACGACATAGGCCCGCAGCACGTCGGTCACGCGCACGCGGATCGCGGCGTCCTGGGCGCTGAGGAGATCCGACGCGCTCGCGACCGGCGTCATGTGCTCGACGCGGTCGCCGGACTCGTGCGCCGCGAGCATGTGGACCTCGGCGTGCGGGCTCGGGTAGCCAAGCGACACGCGCGCCATGAAGCGATCGACCTGTGCCTCGGGCAGTGGGTAGGTGCCCTCGAACTCGATCGGGTTCTGCGTCGCGAGCACGACGAACGGGCGCGCGAGCTCGTGCGTGTGCACGTCGACCGTCACGCGCCCCTCCTGCATGCACTCGAGCAGGCCCGACTGCGTCTTGGGGCTCGCGCGGT
>VAYD01000516.1:0-449 GCA_005883905.1 Actinomycetota bacterium | reverse complement strand
GGCAGCAGGTCGGCCGTGCACTGCACGCGCGCGAACTGCAGGTCGAGCGCGCGCGCGATCGCGCGCGCGAGCGTCGTCTTGCCCACCCCAGGCAGGTCCTCGATCAGGATGTGGCCCTCGGCCACGAGGCAGACGAGGATGTCGTCGAGCAGGTCGCGGCGGACCTGCACCACGGTGCCGACGATGTCCGCCATCCGGCGAGCCATGGCGGCGGCGCTCTGCAGCTCCCCGTCGGCGACGCGTGTGGTCTGCTCGGTCACGAAGCCACTTTCGCACGTAGCGCGACGACCGCATCGCAGATGGCGCGCGCGACCTCTGGCTTGGAGGAACGCTCGACGTGCTGGTCGCCCGTCGCGGTCACGATCGTCACTTCGTTGTGATGCCCCTCGAAACCGATGTCGGACCTCGAAATGTCGTTGACCACGACCGCGTCGAGGCCCTTGCGCTCG
>VAYD01000206.1:571-9324 GCA_005883905.1 Actinomycetota bacterium | reverse complement strand
GGCCACGCGGCGGGCCCCGGGTGCTGCACGAGCAGCTGCCGGACGGAGTCCGCCAGCAGCGCCTGTTCCTGGGTGAGCTCGAGGTCCATGTCTACTCCTGGGGAAGCCGGAGGATCCGGTCGGCGACGATGTTGCGCTGGATCTGCTGCGTCCCGCCGAGCACCGTCGCGGTGCGCGAGAAGAGGTATGTCTCGTACCAGTGGGCGTTGTCCGCGTCGGCCTCGGGTGCCAGCAGGCTCTCGCCGAGCACGTCGAGAGCGGTGGCGGCCGCGGTCTGCTCGGCCTCCGACATCACGAGCTTGACGCTCGAGCTGGCCGGACCGACGGCCTCGCCGTTCAGGAACCTGCCGACCGTGCGGCTGGCGTGGTGGCGCAGCACTTCGACCGCGACCAGCGCGCGGGCGAGCGCCACCTGGACGTCTTCGCGTTCGGCGATCGGCCGTCCGTCGATCGTCCGCGTGCGGGCGTCGGCGACAAGGCGATCCACCCACGTGCGCAGCTTCACCTGGCGCGGGAGCGCCGCGGTGCCCCGCTCGTGAGCGAGCGTGTGCAGTGCGATCGCCCAGCCCTGGCCGCGGGCGCCGAGCAGATTCTCGGCCGGCACGACGACCTCGTCGAGGAACAGCTCCGAGAACTCCGCGTGCCCGGTGATCTGGGTCATCGGCCGCACCTCGACCCCCGGCGCCTCCATGTCGACGATCAGGAACGAGATGCCCTTGTGGCGGGTCTCCGGCGGCTCGGTTCGGGCGAGCACGCCGCACCAGCGCGCGTACTGGCCCCATGAGGTCCAGGTCTTCGCGCCGCTGACGAGGAAGTCGCCGTCCCTATCGGTCGCCTGCGCGCGCAAGGACCCGAGGTCGGAGCCCGCCTCGGGCTCGGAGAATCCCTGGCACCAGACCTCCTGCGCCGACAGGATGGGCGGGACGTATCGCCTGCGCTGCTCGTCGGTGCCGAACGCCAGCAGCGACGGCCCGATGACATCGAGCCCGACGATGTTCGGGAACTCCGGCGCGCCGGCGGCGGCCAGTTCCTCGTCCACGATGATCTGCTCGACCGGCGGCCGCCCGCCGCCCCCGAACTCGCTCGGCCATGCACGCCCGACATAGCCCGCTTCGTAGCAGCGGCGCTGCCAGTCGCGCAAAAAGGCCATGCGCGCGTCGAGCTCGTGCGGGATCTCGGCGGGCGCCGGGCAGTGCTCCTGCAGGAAAGCGCGCACCTCGCCGCGCAGCTGCTCCTGCGCGGCGGTCAGGCGCAGATTCATGCGAGGCGCCCATATTTCTGAACTGAAGTCATATCTGTAGTATCCCGCGCTGCTGGCGAGTGTCAAGCGCCGATTGCCGGTTGTAGCCCCTGGTACGCTACCAAGGTGAGTTCGAGTCAACAGCGCCGAGGCCGGCATCGCGCGGACGGCACCAAGCGTGCGGAGATCCTCGCCGCGGCGACCGAGCGGTTCGGCCGCGACGGCTACGAGACCACGAAGTGGGCGGCGATCGCCGCGGACGTCGGGGTGGGACCGACGGCGCTTTATCACTACTTCGAGTCCAAGCAGCACTGCCTGTTCGTCATCCTCGACGACGCGGTCCAGATGGCGCTCGCACGATTCGAGGGCATCGCCGCGACGCATGAAGACCCCGTGCAGGCGCTGCACAAGGTCGTGGCCGACGCCTTCGACGTCACGTCGCACGACGTGCAGCGCCTGCGTGTGCTCGTGGCCGAGCACGGCCTTCTCGCCGTCCGGCGCTCGTCGCCGCGCGAGGAGGAGGCGCGGCACGTGGCCCGTGCGCGCACCCGGGCGCTCGAGCTCGCTTGGGCGCACCTTCTCGAGCAGGCGATGGAGCCCGGCGCGATCCCGGACGCAGAGCCGCGGATGCTCGCCCGCGCCGTCCTCGGGCTCTACAACAGCGTGTGGCAGTGGTACCGGCCACACGGCGCGATCGAGCTCGACGCGGTGTCCGACTTCTATCGGACGCGCATGCTCGAACTGATCGGGCTGCCGGCCGATCTCGACGAGGCCAGGGCGGCCTGACCGCCGGGGGCCGCAGTGGTCGATCTCCTCGTGCTCGGCGCCGGCATGGCCGGGTGTGCCGCGGCAGTCCGCGCCGCTCAGCAGGGCGCCTCGGTGCTGCTTGCGGAGAAGACCGCCGGCGTCGGCGGCTCGGCGGCCTATGCCGGCTTCCTCTGGAGCGCCCCGACCGCCGAGATCATGCTGCGCGAGAACCCGGACGCCGACCCGGCCCTCTCGCTGCGGCTCGTCGAGGACTACGACCGCTCGGTCGAGTGGCTGCGCGGGCTCGGCGTCGAGGTCGGTCCGGCGGTGCAGGTGCTGAGCTTCGGGCGCGGCCGCGCATTCGACAGCGCGAGCTTCTTCCTGACCGCAGAGCGCGCGCTGCGCGATGCACCTGGGTGCGAGCTGCTGCTCGGCGCCCGGACCGAGCGCCTGCTCATCGAGCATGGTGCGGTGCTCGGAGCCGTGCTTCGCTGCGCCGACGGCGGCCTGCGGGAGGTCCGCGCGCGTTGGACGCTTGTGGCGACCGGCGGCTTCGGCGGCGACCCGGATCTGCGCGCCGAGCTCATCCATCCGCACGCGCGCGACCTGCCGCTGCGCGCCAACCGCGGCAGCAACGGCGACGGCCTGCGCCTCGCGCAGTCCGCCGGCGCTGCGTCGAGCCCCCGCGGGGCCGGCTTCTACGGGCACCTCATCCCGTCCCGCATCGCGTACGACGACCCGCTCGGCTTCGTGAGCCTGACCTTCTACCACTCCGAGCACGGCGTGCTGCTCAACCTCGACGGCCGCCGCTTCGTCGACGAGACCGTCGGCGACCACATCAGCCCCATGCACCTGCTCGAGCAGCGCGAGCCGCGGGCGCTGCTGATCTACGACCAGCACGTCCACGAGGCGTGGATGATGCAGCCGTACGTCGAGGGCACCGAGACGGTCGACAAGTTCCGGCTCGCCTACCGCCAGGGGGCACGCTGTGCCGTGGCAGAGGACCTCGAGGAGTTCGCGGCCCTCCCCGAGGACTGGGGCTACCCGGGCGAGGCGGTGCTCGCGTCGCTGCAGTCGTTCAACGAGCAATGCCAAGCGGGCCGGCCGGACCCCGACCGCCGGCACGACGGCCGGCCGCTCACCGAGCCGCCCTACTATGTGATCGAGGTGGTCCCCGCGATCACGTTCAGCTTTGGTGGGGTGCGGATCGACGCGGGCGCGCGCGTGCTCGACGAACGCGGGGTGGCGATCCCGGGCCTGATCGCCGCCGGTGCTGACACGGGCGGCGTGTTCGTGCGCGCCTACGCCGGCGGTATCGCCAACGCCCTCGTCTTCGGGCTGCGCGCGGCCGACACGGCGCTCGAACGCGCCGCAGTCCAGGTCTGACCTGACGTCAAGTACCATTGCGCACACAGAACTGGCCTCGATTCGGAGCAGGTATGGCAGGAGAGACAACTCAGAGCCGACGCAGGTCCCCCCGCAGCAAGCACGACGCCATCCTCGAGGCGGCGATTCAGGCGTTCGGGCGGGACGGCTATGAGGACAGCAAGTGGGCCGACGTGGCCAAGTCGGTCGGGATCGGCTCGACCGCGCTGTATCACTACTTCGAGTCCAAGCTGCACTGCTTGTACGTGATCATGGCCGACACGCTGGAGGCGCGCCTGGCGCAGTTCGAGGCCGACACGCGCGAGGTCAGCGACTACCCGGCCACGCTCGAACGCGTCCTGCGCGGCGGCTTCGAGCTCAGCGACCAAGAGGTCCTGTGCAATCGCGTGCTGATCGCCGAACAGGCACTGCTGGCGGTGCATCGCACGAGCCCCCGCGAGGAAGAAGCCCGCCAACGCGCCCGCGCCCGCACCCGCGACCTCGAGTTCGCCTGGGCGACCTTCCTGTCACGCGCGATGGAACAAGGCGCGATCCCGGAAGCCGACCCGCGCCTGCTCACCCGCGCGGTCCTGGGCCTGCACAACAGCGTCTGGCACTGGTACCGCACGGGCGGCGACCTCACCCTCGCCCAGGTCGCCGACTTCTTCGTCGCCCGCTGCCTGGCGATCCTCGGCCTGCCCACACCGACGCCCGCCACCGCGACGTCGCGCCGGCGCGCCGCGTAGCAGCCTTCTTTTCAAACTGAAGTCAGGTTGCCCATCGAGGCTTGCCGTGGCATACTGAATCGGATTCAGGTGTCGCCGTTCGCCCCTCCTTCCGTGTCCGCCATCGCGCTGCCGCTGATCCACATCGGCTCGGTGAACGCGTGGCTCCTGCGCGGCGATCCGCTGACGCTGGTGGACGTCGGGCCGGCCGACGATGTGGCCTACGAGGCACTGCGCGCCGGACTGCGCAACGAGGGCGTGCGGCTCGAGGACATCGAGCTCGTGCTCGGCACGCACCACCACCTCGACCACGTGGGCCTGGCGCCGGCCATCCGCGAGGCCTCCGGCGCCGAGATCGCGCTGCTCGGCGAAGCGGCGGACTACGTCGCGGACGGCCGCGCGCACATCGAACGCGACCGCGCCTACTCGCATCGGCTGATGAGCGCACACGGCGTGCCCGCCGAGGTCATCGCCGACAACGAGTCGTTCTGGGACTTCCTGCGCGACAACTCCTCGACCTTCGAGCCCGACATCCGCCTCGACGACGGCGACCGGGTCCGCGCCGGCGGGCGCGAGCTGGAGGTCCTCGCGCGTCCGGGCCATAGCCGCAGCGACACGCTGTTCGTCGACCACGACGCGGGCGAGGCCTTCGTCGGCGACCACCTGCTGGCAGGCATCTCCTCCAACACCGAGATCGTCCCGCTCGGCGAGGCGGAGGGCGAACGGCCGCGCCCCCGCACCGAGTACCTGCGCAACCTCGAGCGGACGGCGCGCCTGCCCATGGACGTCCTCTACGCGGGGCACGGGCGACCGGTCAAGGCGCACCGCGCGCTCGTCGACGTCCGCATCGCGGAGCACCGGACCCGGGCGGCTCGGATCGCGGGCGCGTTGCTGCACCGTCCGCAGAGCGCGTACGGCATCGCCAAGCGCCTGTGGCCTGAGCGGACCGTCCGTGAGCAGCCGCTGCTCGTGGTGTGGGAGGTGCTCGGCCACCTCGAGCTGCTCGTGTCGGCCGGGCTGGCCTACGAGTCGGGCGACGACAACCGACCCTGCTTCGCCCTCACCTCGAGAGCCGACCCACGATCCGGGAGGCACCGTGCGGGAATCCGCTGAGCCGTCCGACGCGCCGGAGGGGGACGCCCGGCGGCTGTTCGACCTGGCCTCGCGCGTGATCGTCGTCACCGGCGGCACCCAGGGCCTCGGGCGCGCCATGGTGCTGGCCTTCGGCCAGTGCGGCGCCGAGGTCGTCGTTGTGAGCCGCAGCGCGGATGCGTGCGAGGCGGTCGCAGCCGAGGTGCGCGACGCCGGTGGTCGCGCCTGCGCGAAACCCTGCCACGTCGGCCACTGGAAGGAGCTCGAGCCGCTGGTCACCAGCGTCTACGAGGAGTTCGGGCGCATCGACGTGCTCGTCAACAATGCCGGGTCATCGCCACTGTACGGGCGCCTCAGCGACGTCGGCGAGGAGCTCTGGGACAAGACGATCGCGCTCAATCTCAAGGGCCCGTTCAGGCTCTGCGCGCTGGTGGGCGAGCGGATGGCGCAGGACGGCGGTGGCTCGATCATCAACGTCTCCAGTGTCGGCGCCGTGCGACCAACTCGCGACATCGTGCCCTACGCCGCGGCCAAGGCCGGCGTCAACGCCATGACGGTCGCATTCGCCGACGCGTTCGGTCCCGCGGTCCGCGTGAACGCGATCATGCCGGGCCCGTTCATGACGCGCATCTCGGAGGCATGGGACATGGACGCGCTCGCCGAACTGACGCGCACCTTCCCGCTGCGCCGCGCCGGCAACCCGGAGGAGATCGTGGGGACCGCGCTGTATCTGGCAAGCGACGCTTCCAGCTACACGACGGGCGTCGTGCTGCCCGTCGACGGCGGCGCCCGGTGGGCGCGTCCGATGGGCGGGGACAACTAGGCCGCGACGTAGCGTTCGCGCAACTCGCGCTTGAGCACCTTCCCGGTAGGCGTGCGCGGGAGGTCGTCGACGAAGTCGACCGAGCGCGGGAGCTTGTAGCCGGCAAGTCGCTCGCGCGCGAAGGTGATCAGGTCATCCGGCGCGGGCGCGCGACCTTCGCGCGTAACGACCAGCGCCACCACGGTCTCGCCCCAGCGCTCGTCGGGCACGCCGATCACCGCGACGTCGGCGACGTCCGGATGCTGGGCGAGCACCTCCTCGACCTCGATCGGGTAGACGTTCTCGCCGCCGCTGACGATCATGTCCTTCACGCGGTCGGTCAGGAACAGGTAGCCCTCGTCGTCGAGGTAGCCGCCGTCGCCGGTGCGCAGCCAGCCGTCGGGCGTGAGCGCGGCGGCGGTCTCGGTGGGGCGGCCGACCTCGCCCACCGACCCCGTCGGCACATCACGTCCGGTCGCGGGATCGGCGATCCGCAGCTCGACCCAGGGATACGGACGGCCGGCCGACCGCAGCAGGCGCTGGAGCGGACCGTCCGTATGGTGATCGTCGCCGTCGAGGTGCACGACGCCGCCGGTGCTCTCCGTCAGCCCGTAGAGGCCGATCATCGGGCAGCCGAACGTCCGGAGCGCGGCGCGCAGGGTCGTGGTTGTGATCGGCGAGGCGCCGTACGTGATGCTGCGGAGGGCCGCGTGGTCGCGTTCGGCGGCTCCCGGCACGGCGGTCAGCATCTGCAGCATCGTCGGCACGAAGATTGGGTTGGTGACCCGCATTCGCTCGAGGTCGTCCAGCACCGCGGCGGGCTCGAACTCGCTGACCAGGATGGTCGTCGCGCCGTGCCAGAGCCCGCAGTAGACCCAGCCGATGCCGCCGATGTGGAACAACGGCAGCGGGGTGAGACTGACGGTGTCGGAGTCGAACGCCCAGCACGCGGACGTCGTGGCCGCCGCGGCGAGGTTCCGGTGCGTGGTCAGCACGCGCTTGGGGACGCCCGTCGTGCCGGAGGTGTACATCTGCACGACGATGTCGCCGGGCTCCCCGCGACCGCCGGGGTCGATGGCGTCGTGGCCGAGCAGCCAGTGCTCGTAGTCGTCCCCGACGATGCGCAGCGCCCGCGGCGAGAGGCCCTCGGCGATCCGCCGGTAGACGGTGTCGGCGACCAGCAGCGGTGCCTGCGCGTCCGCGAGCACGCCGCCGAGCTCGCGCGGCGACAGCCTCCAGTTGAGCGGCACGATGACGGCGCCTATCTTGGCGACGGCGAACAGCAGCTCGATGACCTCGGGCGCCGACCGGCCGAGGTAGGCGACGCGTGATCCCTCGGACAGCCCTCCGGCGAGCAGTGCCTGCGCGAGCCGGTTGGAGCGCTCGTCCAGCTGTGCGTAGGTCAGCTCGCGCTCGCCGTGACGCAGCGCGACGTGCTCGGGGCGCTCGCGGGCGAAGCGCCGGACGACATCGGCCACGCGCGCAGTCGCCGACGCCTCCATGTCTGCGTTCGTGACGCCGTCAGACGTCATCGGCGATCCCGGCCATGATCATCGACGACCACTGCTCCTGCACCGAGTGCGACAGGACCATCAGATCGCGCAGATCGCCGTTGCGGTCGCGGACGTGGTCGGTCAGCAACGCCTCCGGGTCGAACCCGAGCGAGCGGAACATGGCGATCGTCGGCTCTTGGACGGCGATCACCTCGACGACCATCTTCTCGAGGCCGAGGTCGAGCGCCTCGAGCACGGCCCGGCGGGCAAGCGCGCGCCCGATGCCGCGACCGCGCTGGGCAGGGTCGACGATCAGCCTCACCTCGCCGACATGGCTCGCCCAACCGGGCTTCGGGACGACTGCGAGCCAGCCGAGGACCTCGCCGTCCTCGACGGCGACGGTGCGGCCGGGACCCGGCTGCATCCACTTGTGGCTCGCCTGTGGGTCGTCGACGTCCTCCTTGAAGAACGTTCGGTCCGCGTCGGGAATCCGCTCCAGGAAGCGGACCAGGCGGTCGTTGTCACCCGACTCGATGTGCCTGATCTCCATGCCGTTCCTCCGTGTCGAAGGTGGTATCGCTGTGCGCGCCGATCCACGCCGCCAGACTGGGCAGCGTGTGCTTGAAGGCCGAGCGGCCGGTTCCGAACGTGGCGTGTCCGCCTGGGACGACGAGCTCCTCGCGCCGCTCCGGCCGACCGACCAGGTCGGCCACCGGCCGGGACGCCGCTCCAGGAACGACGCGGTCGCCCTTCGCCATGACGTTGAGGACCGCGGCATCGGTGGCCGTGAAGTCGACCTCGCGCCCGCCGAGCCGCCAGCGGCCCAGCATGAGGACATTGCGGCGGATGAAGTCGTGGACGACCTGGCGGAACGCGGCACCCGGAAACGGCACCTGATCGCGCGTCCACTGACCGACCGCCTGGAAGCCCGTCACGAACTCGTCGTTCCAGAGGTTCTGCAGCAGCGTCGCGTTCTGCGCGACGGCGGTCGTCGGGGCCATCATGAAGAAGCCGCTGTAGAGGAGCTCAGCGGGGACGTTGCCGCTCTCGTCGAGCAGCTGGTCGGGCTCCATCCGGCCTTCGTGGAGCGCCGCCACCATCGGCCCCATCGCGGACATGTCCATCGGCGTCGCCAGAAGCACGAGGTTGCGCACCCGCGCGTCGTGGCCCGCGGAATACAGAAGCGCGAGCACACCGCCGAGGCAGTACCCCACCAGCGTGACCCCGTCGGCGCCGGTCGCCCGCAGCACCGCGTCGATCGCGCGCGGGAGGTACTCGTCGACGTAGGT
>VAYD01000206.1:0-424 GCA_005883905.1 Actinomycetota bacterium | reverse complement strand
GCGGTAGCGCCACAGCTGCGCCTTGTCGCGCTGCCAGACGACGTCCTTCGGCGTGACGCCGAGCTGCGGGCGGTGCGTGCCGCGCAGGTAGCGCAGGCCGTTGCGCGCGCGCAGGAGCGAGCGCTCAACGTCGACGTTGACGCGCGAGAGCAGATCCGGTGAGCTCGGCGGCACGACGCCCTCAGCGCTCCGTTTCCAACGTCTCGCGCTGCGCGTCGAGCTCCTTCGACAGCTCCACGATGCGACGTTCCATCCGCGCCAGCTGCTCTCGGACCCGGCGAACGTCCGTGCCGGCCGGCAGGTTGGCCGTGTGCCAGATGCGCTTGGAGATCCCCTCCACCGTCCCCGTGAGGAACCGTTTGGCTCGATTCATTTCAGTGACGAGGTCGAAGTACGTGTCGGAGTGCACAGCACCCTCGACGCG
>VAYD01000515.1:1334-3226 GCA_005883905.1 Actinomycetota bacterium | reverse complement strand
CAGGGGCATCGCGTGGGTCAGCGGCCGCGGCGGCCTGACGGGCTACGCCACGCGCGGGCGCTGGCGTGACCCGAAGACCGACAAGGTCCGCACCGCCAAGCCGTGGGACCCGGTGCTCGTCGCCGGCGGAGGCATCCCCGGTGGCAACAACGGCGTGGCGCAGCCACAGACGGACTTCATCCACAACTCGACCCGGCCGACCGACGGGGCGGTCCACGCGTCCGGTGTGGATGACGGCAACGTCGTGCTGATGACCGAGGAGGACTTCACGACGCCCTGCGACCAGGGCGGCCGGATCGTCGCCGCGGACATCACGAGCTCGCTCGGCGGCGAGGGCGAGACGAACTCCACGCCGGATGACCCGTTCCGGATGACGGCGCTGAGCTCGTTCCATCCCAAGCGCAACGCGTCCGACTCGGCCGCGCCGAACGACGACTGCTCGGCGCACTACTTCGAGTACAACAACGGCGCGCTGGCGGCAGCGTGGTACGGGCAGGGCCTGCGGTTGATCGACGCGACCGACGCCCGCGACCTTCGCCAGGTGGGCTACTACTACGTGACCGGCACCGATGCCGCCACGAACCCCAGCTCGCTGTCGTGGGACACGGCCTGGCACGGGAACATGATCTTCCTGTTCGACATGAGCAGGGGCATCGAGATCCTGCGCCTCAAGAGCGGCACGGCGCGCGTGGCGAAGCTCCGCACGGCGCACGAGCCGCGCCGCGCGAGCGTACGTAGCGACCCGCTGGCGGCTCGCCCGGTCGGCGGGCTGACACGCGGATCGCTCGTCTGTCCGTTGTTCGTGAACCCGGCCTGAGCGCATCATTGGGGGCGGCGTCCGCGCCGCCCCCGCGCGCTAGCGTCCCGGCGATGGACTACCTCAAGCTGGCCGACCGGTCGTGGCCGGTTCTTGGCCGCCTGATGGACGGCCACATGTACCTCTACCGCGCGACGCACGGGCTGATCGGGCACCGGATCCCGGGCCTGCCGCCGATGCTGCTGCTCGACCACGTGGGGGCGAAGAGCGGCGTGAAGCGCACCGCTCCCCTGCTCTACATCCGCGATGGTGACGACGTCGTCATCGTCGCCTCAAAAGGCGGCTTTCCAAAGCATCCGGCGTGGTTCCACAACCTCCGCGCCAACCCCGACACGACCGTGCAGATCGGCTCCGAGCGGCGCGCGGTCCGCGCTCGCATCGCCACGCCCCAGGAGCGCGAGCGCCTCTGGCCCAAGGCCGTCGCCGCCTACCACGACTACGCGCGCTACCAGCAGCGCACGGACCGCGAGATACCACTCGTGATCCTGGAGCGGCGATGACGGGTAGCCCGAATACATGGCCACCTATCGCAACAGACCTGCATACGTCGGAAGCGGGGTCGGGGCCAGACTCGCGCTCGCGCGGCTGATCAATGCCGCCGCGGCGATCGCAGCCGGGATCATCGTGCTGGCCATCGTGCTGCACGTCCTCGGCGCGAAGACGTCCAACAGCGTCGTCAACGCCATTCACCAGGCCGGCAGCTGGCTGTCGTCCTGGTCGCACGGGTTGTTCTCGATCCAGAACGGCGACGTGCACATGGCGGTGAACTGGGGCATCGCCGCTGTCGTGTACCTCGTCGTCGGGCGCATCGTCGCCCGCGCGCTCGTACGGTGAGCGTCGCAGGTACGGTCTGAGGACCGTGCCTGCGACACCCGTCTTTCGCGCTGCCACGCCCGCGGACGCCGAACCGATCGCGCGGCTGGTGATCGACGGGTTCGAGACGTACCGGTCGTTCTCGCCGCCCGGGTGGGAGCCGCCGCCGTTGGATCGTGAGCTGGGCCATCTCGAGGTCCTGCTGCCTGACGACGACGTCTGGGTCTGGCTTGCGGAGGAGGGCGGACGGTTGGTCGGCCAG
>VAYD01000515.1:0-1324 GCA_005883905.1 Actinomycetota bacterium | reverse complement strand
GGTGCACCCCGAACGCGAGGCGTCACTGGCGCACTTCCGCAACCTGTTCATCGCCCAGGACCGGTGGGGCAGCGGTCTTGCGACGACGCTGCACGCCGCCTCGGTCAAGGAGGCACGACGGCGCGGCTTCGCGCAGATGCGCCTGTTCACGCCCGCCTTCCACCGCCGCGCACGGCGCTTCTACGAGCGCGAGGGCTGGACGGCGCGCGGCGAGCCGTTCGCCGAGCCGCGCCTCGGCATGGCGCTCGTGCAATACCGCTACGCGCTGGCGTAGGCTCAGCCCGCCGTGCCTCACAGCCACCACGGCGGCGAGCCCGTCCGCGGGCAGGATGCCGTCTCACACTCGCCGCACTTCGAGGGGCGGTTCGGGCGGATGTTCCGGCTCGACCCGTTGCGCCCGAGCAACGCGGCGATCGACGAGCTGACGGCGCACATGCGCGACGCCGCTGAGGCGCCGTCGCACGACAACCCGCGGATCCCGGCCGGCTACACCTACCTCGGCCAGTTCATCGACCACGACATCACGTTCGACCCGATGTCAGAGCTGCAGAAGCGCAACGACCCCGACGCGCTCGTCGACTTCCGAACGCCGCGCTTCGACCTCGACTCGCTCTATGGGTCCGGCCCATCCGACGACCCGTTCCTCTACGAGTCCAACCGCCCCGGCACCCGCGGCGTCGCGCTGCTCGTCGGCGTCAATCCGCAGGACGAGGACGTCGAGCCGCATGACCTGCCGCGCAACCAGCAGGGCCGCGCGCTGATCGGCGACCCGCGCAACGACGAGAACATCATGGTCTCGCAGCTGCACCTGCTGTTCATCCGGTTCCACAACAAGGTCGTCGACAAGGTTCGCGCGGAGCGGCCGCAGCTGAAGGGGCGGGCGCTGCTCGACGCCTGTCAGAGCATCGTGCGCTGGCACTACCAGTGGATCGTCGTGCACGACTTCCTCGAACGGGTGACGGGAGCCGAGACGGCAGGCGGCGTCCTGAACGGCGAGCGTCAGTACTTCACCTGGGAGAACGCCCCGTTCATGCCGGTCGAGTTCTCCGCTGCGGCGTACCGCTTCGGCCACAGCATGATCCGACCGCACTACGACCTGAACGGGGCGAACAAGCGGATCCCGATCTTCGCCGAGGCCGACGACCCGGGCCCGTTCGACCAGCTCGGCGGATTCCGGCGGCTGCCGTTCGGCTGGACGCTCGATTGGTCGCTGTTCTTCAAGATCGGGCGCGGCGAGCCGCAGCTGAGCCGCAAGATCGACACGAAGCTCTCGCCCCCGCTGTTCAAGCTGCCGAGCGCGACCGACCCCGGCCGCCATGCGCTC
>VAYD01000205.1 GCA_005883905.1 Actinomycetota bacterium | reverse complement strand
CCCGCGACGTCTGGGGCCTGACCGAGTGGTGGATGCAGACGCCGGCGCCGCTGGTGATGCTCCAGGCCCAGGACCTCCTCGAGCTCGGTTCGCAGGCCCGCATGAACACCCCGGGCCGCGCGACCGGCAACTGGTCCTGGCGCCTGGAGGCCGGAGCCCTCACGCCCCGCCTGGCACGTCGCCTGCGCTCGATCACGTCCGCGGCCGGCAGGACCCCCTAGGGGGTCAGGTCTTTCTTTGCCGTATGGCAAAGAAAGACCTGACCCCTTTCGGTGACCCATAGCCTTCACACCTCGTGCCGCTCAAACGCACCGCCGTGCCCGGTGGACCGCCGGCGCCGCCCGCCTACGTGCCGCCCGTGACGCCGCCGTCGGCGCCACCGCCGGCCGGGTGGCGCGCTCGGTGGCGGGCACGGCGGGCTGCGGGGGCGCGCCATGCCGCGCTCGGCCGCGGCGTCGTGGTCGAGGTGGCGAAGGGCGCGCAGCTCGAGCTCGGCGACGGCTGCTCGGTCGGCGACGGCAGCCGGCTGCTCGTCCGGGCGGGAACCGTGAGGATCGGGCCTGGCGCGATCCTCGGCGAGCGCTGCACGCTCGCCGCCCATGCGGGCATCGAGATCGGCGCGGGCGCCGTGCTCGGCGACGAGGCCGTCGTCCTGGACTTCGACCACCGCTACGACGACCCAGACGTCCCGGTCCGGCTGCAGGGCATCGTCACCGCACCGGTCGTCATCGGCGCCGACGCGCGGATCGGCGCCCGCGCGGCGATCCAGGGCGGCGTGACGATCGGCGAAGGCGCACAGGTCGCCGGTCAGTCCGTGGTCACGCGCGACGTCGCGCCCGGAGCGCGCGTCGGCGGGGTGCCTGCGCAGCCGGCGCTCAGCCGGCCGGCTCGCAGCGGAACGCCAGGTGGATCTCGGTCCCGTCGGGACCGCTGACGATCTCGAAGCGCTCGCTCATGTGGGCCATGAGCGGCAGGCCGAGGCCGAGCCCCGGGCTGTCGGTGCGCGGCGCGACGCCGGGCCCCTCGTCGGTGATCACCAGCTGCAGCTCGCCGTCCCCGACACGGGCGCGCAGGCGCAGGTCGCCCTCGTGCTCGCGATAGGCGTGGACCACGGCGTTGCTGGCGGCCTCCGATGCCGCGAGGCGCACGGCGTCGACGGCTTCGTCGGGCATGCCCGCGCGCCGGGCGACGTCCGCGACGGCACGGCGAAGCTCCCCCACCCCCGGTGGGGTTCCAGGAAAGGTCACCTCGAGCTCGGGGTCAGCCAAAGAGCATCTGCCCACTGAGGTACCCAAGGCGCAGGTGGCGAACCGCCGGCTCGATGCAGAAAGGGCCCGCCCTGACATGCAGGACGGGCCCTCTCGGTCCTTCAGGCGCTCAGACGAGCGTTGGTCAGCTGCACTTCGCAGTGGTCGTCGCCGTCGACGTGGTGCCGTCGGTGAACGTGTAGTCGCTCTGGAAGTTCAGCGTGTGCTTCGTGCATCCGGCCAAGCCGACGTACGGGCGCTTCTTCGAGCCCGTCCCCTTGACGGAGGTCTTGAAGTCGGTCAGCGTCGCGTAGGCGCCCGGGGCCGGCTGCTGGAGCGAGTCCGGGATCGCGACGACGAGCTTCTTGCCGAACTTGCCGCCTTCGGACTGCAGCTTGCCCTCGATCACCGAGTGGATCGTCAGCGGCGCCGTGCCGTCGACGAGCAGCTCGAGCTTGCTGCCGCCGGGGCCGTTGTAGGCCGTGACGGTCAGGTTCTCGGTGAGACCGAGCGCGGTGCCGGTGGCCGAGCCGCCGCCGACCTTCGAGCCCTTCGGGCACTTCGTGTCGTCGGACTGCACCTGCGCGGCCGTGCACGACTTCAGGTACTTGCCGCCGAACTTCAGGTTCTTGTCGAAGTGCACGACGGTCGAGCTCGCCGCGAACGCGGGCTCGTCGGCCTTCGGCTGCGTGATCAGCTCGACGTTGAGCTTCACGTTCTTCGGCTTCGTCTTGGTGCCCTTCTTGGTCGGGCTCACCGACGCCTTCATGGCGGTGGTGGGAGTGACGGCCTGGGCGATGCTCACGACGCAGAGCGCCGTGACCGCCGCCGCAACGGCCATGAGAGTCAACTTACGCATGGATCTCCTCGGGGGGATGGGTGCAGCGAGCTACTTGCAAATATCCAACCCGTTGGGCCAGGAAAGTTTCGGTCCGCGGATAAACCTTGCTAAAGGGCGCCGGAGGCGCGAGGCAGGGCGCCGGAGGCGCGAGGCAGGGCGCCCGTGGCCAGGCCACCGGGGCCGATCAGGCGCAGTGTCACCGGGCCGACGATCACGCCGTTGGCCACGATCGTCGGCAGCTTCGCCTTCCCGTGGCGTGCGCGAAACGGCTTGGTGATGCAGATGCGGCCGGCGCAGAGCGTCAACCGGTACGTCCCGCGCCGGGTCACCTTCACGCGCTTCGACGGCACCATCGCGACGATGCCCGACCGCGTCACGCGGCTCGTCACCAGCAGCTTCAGCACGGTCCGCTTGCCGCGCTTGAGGCTCACCGTCGCGGCCCTGTAGACGTCGGCCGGTGGCGTGGGCGTCTGCGGCTGCTCGATGCCGATCACGGTGACCGGCCCGGCGGCGACCTCCCCCGTCGGCGACGACGCCGCGGGCTGCGAGTCGCCCGCCCCGTTGGTGGCGACCACGACGACGCGGATGGGATGCCCGACGTCGGAGCTGCCGAGCAGATAGGTCGGGCCCGTGGCGCCCAGGATGTCGCTGAACACGCCGCCGATCGCGCGCTGCCAGCGCCGCGCGTAGGACGTCGGCCCGTTGTCCCAGTCGCCGTTGGTCGCCGTCAGCAGGCGCCCCTCCTGGGCCGTGCCGAGCAGCGCCGGCGACGTCGTGTTCAGCGGCGGCTCGAGGTCCTGCACGGGTCCCACGGCGTCCGCGGCCGCCGGGCTGGACGGGCCGTCGACGTTCGAAGCGGTGACGAGGACGCGAACCGATGCGCCGAGGTCCGCGGGGCCGAGGACGTACGACGAGCCGGTCGCGCCGCCGATGTCGGCGAAGCCCGAGCCGCTGTCGCGCTGCCACTGGTAGGCGAACGCCGACGGGTCGGCGCTCCACGTGCCGGTCGACGCGCTGAGCGTCGCGGTGCGCTGCGGCGTGCCGTTGATCACGGGAGCCGTCACGAGCGCCGGCGTCACGCCCGCGACCGGGCCAATCGCGCCGGAGGGCGCGCTGGCCGGTCCGTCGGCGTTCGTCGCGGTCTCGAGGACCCGCACCGACGTGCCCACGTCGGCGGAGGCGAGCGTGTAGGTGCTGCCGGTCTGGCTCGGGATGTCGGTCCAGACGCCGCCGACGAGCCGCTGCCACTTGCGGCTCGTGCTCGTGGCGCCTGTCCATGTGCCGCTCGTCGCGGTCAGGACGCTCAGGCGCTGCGCCGTGCCGCTGATCGACGGCGGCGTCGAGTTGACCGGCGGGTTGAAGCTCGAGATCGACGACGCCGAGCTCGTGTTGCTCGCCGACCCGTTCGCGTTCGTGGCGGAGACCTGCACCCGGACCTGCGCGTTGGCGTCGGCGGGGACGAGCGTGTAGGTCGCGGCGCTTGCGCCCCCGATGTCGGCGAAGCCCGAGCCGCTGTTGCGCTGCCACTGGTACGCGAACGACGTCGGCGTGCCCGACCAGGTGCCGCGGTCGGCGGTCAGCGCGTTCGTGACCTTCGCCGTCCCGGTCACGCGCGGCGCCCCGACGGCGGCCGGCGGCGCGGTGCTGTCGGCGCCGCAGGCGAAGCCGATCGTCGCGCACGGGCTCTCGAAGACGTTGTCGTAGACGTTCCAGTGCGTGGCGAGGTACGAGCCCGGCGCGGGGCTGGTGCTGAAGTAGTCGTCGCGGCCGCAGTCGTAGGTCTGCGTCATGCCGGCGTCCCCGGCGATGGCCGGGCACGAGGATGTCGAGTACGGCAGCGCCGACGCGCCGCCGTCGGCGTAGCACATGACATCCGCGCCGTCCGTGCAGTGGCCCTGGCTAGTGGCATGCGGGGCGCCGGAGTTCACCGCGCCGAGCGTGTGCGTGATCTCGTGGAGCATGCCCTCGGGCCAGAAGGAGCTGCCCGGCGTGTAGCCGAGCGGCGGGAACAGGGCCGCGTAGAGGCCGCCGCTGTTGTGGATGTTCGACGATCCCGCGACCTCGGCGATGCTGCCGACGTAGTGCTCGCCCAGGCCGTAGAAGCCGCCGGTGTTGGTGGTGAGTCCGTCGGCGAGGATCACGATGTTGCGCTTCACCGGCGTCGAGCCGAGCGCGGTGCTCACCGCCCCGGTGATGGAATCGAAGTCGTCGACATAGCTCGAGCGCGCCTCCGGCAGCGCGACCGTCTGGATGTCGGCGTAGCGCGGCCCGCACGAGGTGCCCATGTCGACACGCGGCGACTTCGTCGCCCCCGCCTGCTGCGACATGAACTCGCCGATCAGCGAGACGTCGGCCTGCAGCTGGTCCTTCCAGGCGCTGAAGCGATCGGGCTGGTCGGCGGCGTAGGCGTAGACGATCTTGTAGACCGGCTCGTCGCTGAGCTGCGCCGCGTCGGCGACGTCGTCGGTCGTGCGCTCGGTGCCGCACCAGGTCGTCGGCAGGTACTGGACCGAGCCCGAGACGGTGAACGCCTTCATCCCGGCGAGTCGCGCGGTGCGCACCTGCTGGGCGAGGTCGACCGGGATCGTCGCCGGCGTGTCGCGGTGCGTCGGCGCCTTGCTCGGCAGCTGCGCCTGCGCGGCCGCGGGCACGAGCAGGATGGCGAGCACGGCAAGCAGGGCTGGACGCGGGCGCATGGACCCGGCATCGGCCCGCCCTCCCGTGAGCTTGAGCCGCGGTCAGCCGGTGTAGGGCGGCGCGACGCCCCATCCCCACCGCGGCACCGGCGCGTGCGGGGCGGTCTGAACTCCGGGTCGGACGGTAGGCCGGCGTCGTCCGCCGCGCGGCTGAGCAGCGTCACGAACAGCAGCCGCTGCTCGTCCGTGATCGCCAGATCGTGGTGCTTGGCGAGCATGTGCTCGTAGCCGCCGCGCTCGTCGGTGTAGCGCGCGGGCCCGCCCATTACCTCGCACCACCAGTCCGTGACGTGCTCGCGGTGGGCCTCCGACACCGTGCCGCCGAACAGCCGCGCGATCGACGGCTCGCCCTCGACGAGGTCGTAGAAGCGGTTGAGCCAGCGTGCGAACGCGTCGCGCCCTCCGCCCCACTCGTAGATCGTCGGGTCGGCCTCCGCCATCCGGCCACTGTACGCACCGCAGAAAAGCTGTCCATTGCGGAGATCGCGAGCCTTCAGAACCGGGTGCGTTGTGCCGATCTGCACTTCATGCGACGGGGATTCAGCATCTGGCTGTGCCCGACCGAGGTCGATCGGGCGCGGCTGCTCGACAACTCGGCGCGCATCCGCCGTGCGCGGACGATCAGCGCTGCCTCGATCGCCGCCACGCTCGTGCTCTTCGTCCCCGAGTACGGCTGGTGGACCGTGCTGCTCTTCGGCATCGTCGCGGCCAACCTCGCCACGCTCGACTGGCGCTGCGCGCGCGCCGCGCGACCGCAGGTGCACATCGCCGCCAGCATCGTGCTGATCCAGGCGGTCCTCGCCGTCGCCGCCATCGCCAGCGGCGGCCCGGACAGCCTGATGCTGCCGTGGATCATCCTGCCGACCGCATTCTCGGCCGCCCGGTTCCGCGGCACAGTCGTCGTTGCCGACGTCACGCTCGGGATCGCGCTGATGCTCGGCGTGACCCTCGGCGTCAGCGCCGGCGAGGCCTGGCGCCATCCCGAGGGCCTGCTCGTCACCGCCGTGCTGATGATCAGCATCACCGCGATCGTCTACGTGCTCAGCGCGGCCGAGGTCGAGCAGCGCGGCGAGGCGGTCCTCGACCACCTGACCGGCCTGCTGAACCGCACCTCGCTGCTGCGCCGGTTCGAGGAGCTCACCGAGCAGGCCGCGCTCACGAACGAACCGATCTCGCTGGTCGTGCTGGACATCGACCGCTTCAAGGCGATCAACGACGAGCAGGGCCACGCGCGCGGCGACGCTGTGCTGCGCGACGTCGCCTACGAGGTGCGCAAGCAGCTGCGCTCGTTCGAGCTCGTCTACCGACTCGGCGGCGAGGAGTTCCTCGTCGTGCTTCCGGGCACCACGCTGAACGAGGCCACGGCCGTGGCCGAGCGCCTGCGCTCCACGCTTGAGCAGGCGCTTCCAGGTGGTCTGGCCGTGACTGCCTCGTTCGGCGTGGCCGGGGCCGTCGGCGCCGGCGCGCGCTTCGACGACCTGTTCGCGGATGCCGACGCGGCGCTCTATCGCGCGAAGGATCGCGGGCGCAATCGCGTCGAGATTGCGGCCCGCCCACCCGACGGGCCGCTCGCGCTCGCTGCCTGAGACGCGCCCCGGATATCGTGCGAGCCGGTGGAGTCTGGCGAGCACGTCGTCGAGCTGAGCGGGACCGGGATCTCGCCGGCTCACGTGGTCGCGGTCGCGCGCGCGGGCGCCCGCGTGGAGCTCAGCCAGCCGGCGCGCGCCGAGATGGAGCGCAGCGCGCAGGTCGTCGCCGCCCTGGTCGGCGGCGAGGAGCCCGCCTACGGCGTTTCGACCGGGTTCGGCTCGCTGGCCAACGTGACGATCCCCGACGAGCGCCGCGAGGAGCTGCAGCGCGCGCTGGTGCGCTCGCACGCGGCGGGCATGGGCCCGCCGGTCGAGCGCGAGGTCGTGCGGGCGATGATGCTGCTGCGCGCGCGGACGCTCGCGATGGGCCGCTCCGGCGCGCGGCCCGTCGTCGCCGAACGGATCCTCGACCTGCTGAACGCCGGCCTCACCCCGGTCGTCCCCGAGCACGGGTCGCTCGGCGCCAGCGGCGATCTCGCGCCGCTGGCCCACTGCGCGCTGGTCCTGATCGGCGAGGGCGAGACCCTGGAGGGAGGCGCGCTTCCGTTCGAACCGCTCACGCTGGAGGCCAAGGAGGGCCTGGCGCTGATCAACGGCACCGACGGCATGCTCGGGATGCTGCTGCTCGCCGCGCATGACCTGCGCGGCCTCCTGCGGATTGCCGACGTCGCGGCGGCGATGTCCGTCGAGGCGCTGATGGGCACCGACCGCGCGTTCGCGGAGGACCTGATCTGGTTGCGCCCGCAGGCCGGGCAGGTGGCGAGCTCGGCCAACCTGCGCGCGCTGCTCGCCGGGTCGCCGATCGTCGCGAGCCACCGCTATGGCGACGACCGCGTGCAGGACGCGTACTCGCTGCGCTGCGCGCCGCAGGTCACGGGCGCGGCGCGCGACACGCTCGCGCACGCCGACGGCGTGGCCGCCCGCGAGCTCGTCTCGGCGATCGACAACCCGATGGTCCTGCCGGACGGCCGCGTCGAGTCGTGCGGCAACTTCCACGGCGCGCCGATCGCCTTCGTGTGCGACTTCCTCGCGATCGCGGCGGCCGAGGTCGGGGCGATCGCCGAGCGCCGGACCGACCGGCTGCTCGACGCGAGCCGCTCGCACGGCCTGCCGCCGTTCCTCACCGAGGACCCGGGCGTGAACTCCGGGCTGATGATCGCCCAGTACACGCAGGCGGCGATGGTCGCGGAGAACCGGCGGCTCGCTGCGCCCGCGTCGGTCGATTCGCTGCCGACGAGCGCGATGCAGGAGGACCACGTCTCGATGGGCTGGGGCGCGGCCCGCAAGCTGCGGGCGAGCGTCGCCAACCTGCGGCGGATCCTGACGGTCGAGCTCGTCTGCGCCGGCCGCGGGCTCGACCTGCGCGCGCCGCTGCAGCCCGGCGCGGGTACGGGCGCCGCGCTGCAGGCGCTGCGCACGGGCGTCGCCGGGCCCGGCCCGGACCGCGCGGTGGCGCCGGACCTCGCCGCGGCGGAGGAGCTGATCGCGTCGGGCGAGCTGCTCGGCGCCGTGGAGGCGCAGATCGGAGCACTGCAATGACCCGGACGGTCCGCGCGCCGCGCGGCAGCGACATCACGTGCGCGGGCTGGCCGCAGGAGGCCGCGATGCGCATGCTCATGAACAACCTCGACCCCGACGTGGCCGAGCGCCCGCAGGACCTCGTCGTCTACGGCGGGACGGGCCGCGCGGCGCGGTCGTGGGAGGCGTTCGACGCGATCGTGCGCACGCTGCAGACGCTGGCTGAAGACGAGACGCTGCTCGTCCAGTCGGGCAAGCCCGTCGGCGTCTTTCGCACGCACGAGTGGGCGCCGCGCGTGCTGATCGCGAACTCGAACCTCGTGCCCGAGTGGGCGACGTGGGACGAGTTCCGGCGGCTCGAGGACCTCGGGTTGACGATGTACGGCCAGATGACGGCCGGCTCGTGGATCTACATCGGCAGTCAGGGCATCGTGCAGGGCACCTACGAGTGCTTCGCGGAGATCGCGCGGCGCAAGTACGGCGGCTCGCTGGCCGGGACGATCACGGTGACCGCGGGGCTCGGCGGGATGGGCGGCGCGCAGCCGCTGGCGGTGACGATGAACGGAGGCGTGGCGCTGTGCGTGGAGGTCGAGCGCGAGCGCATCGAGCGCCGGCTGCAGGGGCGCTACCTGAACGAGCTCGCTGACTCGCTCGAGGATGCGGTCGCGCGCTGCGAGGCCGCCAAGCGCGAGCGGCGCGCGCTGAGCGTCGGGCTGCAGGCCAACGCCGCGGACGTGTTGCCGCAGCTGCTGTCGATGGGCTTCGAGGCCGACATCGTCACCGACCAGACGAGCGCGCACGACCCGCTCGTCGGCTACATCCCGAACCGCATGACGCTCGAGGACGCCGACGCGCTGCGGGCCTCGGACCCCGAGGAGTACCTGCGCCGGTCGCGCGCGGCGATCGCCGCGCACTGCGCCGCCATGGTCGGGTTCCTGGACGCCGGCGCGGAGGTGTTCGACTACGGCAACTCGCTGCGCGCGGAGGCGAAGCTCGGCGGGTTCGAGCGCGCGTTCGCCTACCCCGGCTTCGTGCCCGCGTACATCAGGCCGCTGTTCTGCGAGGGCAAGGGGCCGTTCCGGTGGGTCGCGCTGTCGGGCGACGAGGCGGACATCGCCGCGACGGATCGCGCCGTGCTGGAGGAGCTGCCGGGCGACGAGCGGCTGGCGCGCTGGATGCAGCAGGCGGGCGAGCGGATCGCGTTCCAGGGGCTGCCGGCGCGGATCTGCTGGGTCGGCTACGGCGAGCGCCACCGGCTCGGGCTGCGCTTCAACGAGATGGTGCGCAGCGGCGAGCTGAAGGGGCCGGTCGTTATCGGGCGCGACCACCTCGATTCGGGCTCGGTCGCGTCGCCGTATCGCGAGACCGAGGGCATGGCCGACGAGTCCGACGCGATCGCGGACTGGCCGCTGCTCAACGCGCTGGTGAACACGGCGGCGGGCGCGTCGTGGGTGTCGATCCACCACGGCGGCGGCGTCGGCATCGGGCGCTCGATCCACGCGGGGATGGTCTGCGTCGCCGACGGCACGGACCTCGCCGCGCAGAAGCTCGAGCGCGTGCTGACGGCCGACCCGGGCACCGGCGTCATCCGCCACGCCGATGCCGGGTATGAGCGGGCGATCGAGGTTGCGGCCGAGCGCGGGGTCCGGATCCCCATGCGCGAATGAGCGATCGGTCTCAGGACGCGGGGCAGGATGCCCCGCGGAGGACTCTCCCGATCCTTCAGGTGGGCGACCCGGTGCTGCGCGAGCGCGCCCGCGAGGTGTCGCCCGAGGAGCTGCCCGAGCTCCAGGGCCTGATCGACGACATGATCGCCACGATGCGCGAGGCCGGCGGCGCGGGGCTGGCGGCCAACCAGGTCGGCGACCTGCACCGCATCCTCGTCGCAGAGGTCGACGGCAACCCGCGCTATCCGTACAAGCCGCCGCTGCCGCTGACCGTGATGGTCAACCCCGTGCTCGAGCCCGTCGGCGACGCGACCCTCCCGATCATCGAGGGCTGCTTGTCGGTGCCGGAGCTGCGCGGCGAGCTCGCCCGCTTCGCCGCCATCCGGGTCCGCTACCTCGACCGCGACGGCACGCCGCGCGAGCAGGCGTTCGAAGGTCTGAGCGCCGGGACGTTCCAGCACGAGGTCGACCATCTCGACGGGATCCTGTTCCTGGACCGCGTGAAGGACCCGCGGACGTTCATGACGTGGGAGGAGTTCGACCGCCATCACCGCGACGCGTGGCTGGAGAGGATCGGCCTCCCATGAAGCTCTGGTGCGAGCTCGCGTGGGTCGGCGGCGACGAGCCGGAGCACGGCGTGCTGATCGAGATCGACGGCGCGAGCATCGCGTCGGTCGCGGCCGGCGCCAAGCCGCCCGCCGACGCCGAGCGGCTGCCCGGCCTGACGATCCCGGGCCTGGCGAACGCGCACTCGCACGCGTTCCAGCGCGCGCTCCGAGGACGGACGCACGCCGGCACCGGCTCGTTCTGGACCTGGCGCGAGCAGATGTACGCGCTGGCCGAGACGATCACGCCGGACTCGTACCTGCCGCTCGCGCGGGCGGCGTTCGCCGAGATGGCGCTGGCGGGGATCACGGTCGTCGGCGAGTTCCACTACCTGCACGAGGGCGGCAACGCGATGGGCGAGGCCGTGATCCAGGCGGCGGATGATGTGGGCATCCGGTTGACGCTGCTGGACGCGTGCTACCTGCGCGGCGGGCTGGACAGCTTCCGCGACCGCAGCGCCGACGCCTGGGCGGCGCGCGTGAGCAACCTGCGGGGTGGCGACACGGTCCGCATCGGCGCGGCGATCCACAGCGTCCGCGCGGTCGACTTCGAATCGTCGAAGGTCGTCGCCGCGTGGGCCACGGAGCACGGCGCGCCGCTGCACGCGCACGTCTCCGAGCAGCCCGCGGAGAACGAGGCGTGCCTCGAGGAGAACGGGCTGACGCCGACGATGACGCTGGCCGAGGCCGGAGCGGTCTCGCCGTCGTTCACCGCGATCCACGCGACCCATCTCTCTGACAACGACGTGACGCTGCTCGGCTTCGCGCGGGTCTGCCTGTGCCCCACCACCGAGCGCGACCTCGCCGACGGCATCGGCCCGGCGCGGCTCCTGCGCGAGGCGGGCTCGAAGCTCTGCGTCGGCTCGGACTCGCAGGCGTTCATCGACCTGTTCGAGGAGGCGCGCGCGATCGAGCTCGACGAGCGCCTGGCGAGCGGCGAGCGCGGCCGCCACACGCGGCGGCGGCCGCATCGCGCCGGGCGCGCCGGCGGACCTCGTGAACGTCTCGCTCGACGGCGTCACGCTGACCGGCACCCCGCCCGAGCATGCGGTCGAGGCAACCGTCTTCGCCGCCGGCCCCCGCGACGTCCGCGACGTCATGGTCGCCGGCCGCTGGATTGTTCGGAACGGTGAGACTGAGGGGTCAGACCCCTGATTCTCATCGTCGACAACATCGGGTTGCTCGTCACGAACGACGACGAGCTCGGCGAGGTGCGCGATGCGGCGCTGGTGATCGAGGACGGCGTCGTCGTCGCGGTCGAGCGGGCGGGGGCGCAGGGCGACGAGCGCATCGATGCCGGCGGGCGCTGCGTGATCCCCGGGTTCGTCGACAGCCACACGCACCTGGTGTTCGCGGGCGACCGCTCGGAGGAGTTCGCCGCGCGGATGGCGGGTGCGCCGTACGGGGCCGGCGGGATCCGCGTCACGACGGAGGCGACCAGGGCGGCATCCGACGACGAGCTGATGCGGCTCACGCGCGCGCGCCGCGAGGAGGCGCGCCGGGCCGGCATCACGCACCTCGAGATCAAGTCCGGCTACGGCCTGGACGTCGAGACCGAGCGGCGGCTGTGCGAGGTGGCGGGCCAGTTCACCGACGACGTCACCTTCCTCGGCGCCCACGTCGTGCCGGCCGAATACGAGGGCTGCGCCGACGACTACGTCGAGCTCGTCTGCGGCGAGATGCTCGCCGCCTGCGCGCCGCGCTCGCGCTGGATCGACGTCTTCTGCGAGGAGGGGGCGTTCGACGCCGACCAGTCCGCAGCCGTCCTGCACGCCGGCGCCATCGCCGGCCTGGGCCTGCGCGTCCACGGGAACCAACTCGGCGACGGGCCGGGCGTGCAGCTCGCCGTCGAGATGGGCGCCGCGTCGGTCGACCACTGCACGTACCTGAGCGACGCCGACATCGAGGCGCTCGCGGGCAGCGACACGGTCGCGACGTTCCTGCCCGCGACCGACTTCTCCACGCGCCAGCCGTACCCCGACGCGCGCCGCGCGATCGACGCGGGCGTCGAGGTCGCGATCGCGACGAACTGCAACCCCGGCTCGAGCTACACCACCTCGATGGCGTTCTGCATCGCGCTCGCCGTGCGCGACATGCGCATGACCGCGCAGGAGGCGCTGCGCGCCGCGACGCTCGGCGGTGCCCGCGCGCTGCGCCGCGACGACGTCGGGCACCTGGCCCCCGGCGCGCGCGCCGACGCCGTCATCCTCGACGCGCCGTCCTACACGCACCTCGTCTACCGCCCCGGTGTGCCGCTCGTGGCGCAGACGATCACGGGCTGACGCTCAGCGCTATGACCCCCGCGACGATCGTCGCGACTCCCACGAGCTGCGTCCGGGTGAGCCGCTCGCGGAACACGAATCGCGCGAGCAGCGCGGCGACGGCGCCGAACAGCGAGACGAGCACCGCGGTGACCGCGATGTCCTCGCGGGCGCCGATGGTGTACAGCGCGAAGCCGGCGATCTCGCAGATCCCCGCGGCGGCAACCAGCGGAGCGGTCGTTCGGCTGATCCGTAGGCGCCCGGTGAGTGCGAGCGGCGCGGTCACCACGACCGAACCGACCAGGCGCGGCGGCAGGATGGCCCACGCGAGCGGAAGGACCGCGCCGGCCCGACCTGTCGCGTAGAGGCTGGCGCCGAACGCCACGGCACCGGCGACTGCCCAGGGCACTCCCGCGCCCACGGACCGTCCGTCGCCGGGCTGGAGGCGCGAGATCCCCGCCAGCACGACGCCGCCGGCGATGATCGCGAGCGCCGCCGCCGCGGGCGTGGGAAGGGCTTGGCCCCCGATCACGGCGAGGACTGCCGCGACGGCGCCCTCGGTCGAGAGGATGGGCGCGACGATCCCCACCTTGGCCTGCTGAACCCCGCGATAGGCGAACAGCAGCCCGCACACGTTCCCGGCCCCTGCGACGAGCAGCCACGCCACCGCCGGCCCATCCAGACCGGGACCGGCGCCGTTGAGCACCAGCAGCGGGAGCACGCCCACCAGGCCGACGATCGCCACCCAGCCCAGCGTCGAACCGGCCCCGAGCGCGCGGCTCGCCCTGGCTGAGCACAGCGTCGAGACCCCGAAGGCGAGCGCCGCCGCGGCTCCCGCGACGACGCTCGGCGTCATCGGCGGGTTCCGCAGTACGCGCGCGTCAGGACGTCGAGGAACACCCGGCCCGTGCCCTGCGGCAGCGACTCGGCGTCCTCGTTGACGAGCAGCACCGCCTGACGGCCGCCATCGCGGCTCGAGAGCGCGTAGACGACGTAGCCCGGCGTGTCGCCGTTGTGGCCCCACGCGACGCCGCACTTGGTCGGAAAGCGCGCGATCCCCAATCCGTATCGCTGCCCCGGGAGGTCTCCATTCGGATCCGGGACCGTGCCGAGCATCGCTTTCAGCAGTGCCGGGGGCACGACCCGGCCGGCGAGGAGCGCGCGGTAGAACGTCGCAACGTCGACGGCCGTCGACACGATCGCGCCTGCCGCCCACGAGTAGGGCGTGAGCGCCGTGACGTCGAGCCGCGCGGCGCCTGGAGGAACCGAGTAGCCATGGGCAGATCCGGTCCCGCAGCACGTCGCCGAGCGGCCGGCCGGTGACCGCTTCCACGATCAGCCCGGCGACGAGGTAGTTCGTGTTCGAGTAGGCGAACGCAGCCCCCGGCGCCGCGGTCGGCGGCTGCGCGGTCGCGAGCGCGATCAGGTCGCGCGGCGCCCAGACATAGCCGAGGTCGCCGTCGAGATACGGCTGCAGGACCGCCGGGAGACCGTCGAAGTCGGGGAGGCCGCTCGTGTGCCCGAGCAGCTCCCGGATCGTGATCTCGTCTGCACGAGGCACGATCCCGGGCAGGTACTTCGTGACCGGATCGTCGAGCGACAGGCGCCGCTCGCCGGCGAGCTGCAGCACGACCGCGGCCACGTAGGTCTTGGTGAGGCTCCCGATGCGGAAGCTGTCGCCGGGACGCAACCTCGCCGCACGCTCGCTGGTCGCGCCGCCGTGGCGCGTCAGCAGGATCGTCCCGGGGGCGCCGGCCGCGACGAGCGGCCGCAACGACGGCCGGGCGGCGGAGGTCCTGGCCTGCGCGCTCGGCAGCGCAGCGACGAGGGCGATGAAGGCAGCGGCTGCGAGGGTGCGAGGCATGCGGCCCAGTCGAGGACCGCGGGCCGCCGTTACGGACTGAGCGCCGCCAGCGCCGGGTCGAACGGGTAGTTGTAGGTGTCGCAGTACGACACGCACGCGTCGACGATCCGGCTGTCGAGCGACAGGAACGCCGACTTCATCGCGCGCGCCGCGGGCGTCCGGCGCACCCACTCGTGCGGGTCGTCGTCGTAGGTCTTGTCCTGCGCGACGTTGCCGAGCGGCGCGGGGCGCGAGCCGGCATCCCAGATCGTGAACACCGACACACCCGACGTGTGCGCCGGATCCACCGGCTTCAGCCCCCACCACGGCGTGCGCTCCCACGCGCGCCCCGGCCGCAGCATGTCGGGCTTCAGCACGCGCGCGCCGATCGTCCGCGCCTCGACCTCGGCGGCGTAGTTCGACACCTGATGGTCGCCGTAGCCGGCCTGCAGCAGCACCTCGTGCTGTGGCGTGTCCGGGTACGGGTGGTCGGTCATGTGCTGCGCGTAGCCGTCCGGCTCGGCGCGGTCCCACAGCATCTGCATCAGCGCGAAGATCAGCTGGCGCTCGTTGAGCTGCGGGTAGGCCTGATAGAGCGGCCACGCGTACTCGAGCCCGTTCGTCGGGTCGTCGGGCGTCGGCGACGGCGGGTGGTCGCCCGTGCCGAAGTCGGTCGAGCGCGTCAGCAGCGTCGAGTAGTTCATCCCGAGGACGCCGAGCGTCGCGCGCGTGAAGTCCGGCGCGACCGCGGTCAGCGCGCCGCCGATGATCCCGCCCTGGCTGTTGCCGTCGTAGTAGAGCCGACGCGTGTCGATCAGGCTCTTGCCGTCCGCCGTCTCGAACGCCGCGTTCGCCCCCAGGCCGTCGGGGTGGATCATCAGCCGCCCGAGGTAGAGGAAGTTGAGCATCCCCTGCTGGACGCGGTCGGCGAGCGTCGGGAAGTTCGACAGGTCAGCGAGGATCGTCGCGACGTTCGGCACGTCGTCGGTCGCCATCCCGGCCCACGCGGTGGCGCAGTGGATGAAGTTGTGCTCATCCTCCATCGCCTTGATCTGGTCCTGGTGGATCTCGCCGTAGCCGCCGAACAGGCCGTGCCCGTACAGCGACGGCCGCGCGCTGCCGGCGCCCTCTGCCAGCGCGCGCTTCGGGATCAGGCACTCGAAGTCGACCTTCATCACGTTGCCGGGCAGCCGCACCGGAAGCCCGCTGCGTGGATCGAGCAGGAACTGCGAATGGGCAGGCGCGCACCCCGGGACGTCGAGGTAGCACGGCACGACCATCGTGCCCTTGACGTCCCGCGCCACGCGCGGGTCCGTGTCGTTCGGGCAGCTGAGGTCGACGCCCGGCACGCCCGGGTCGGGCAGGCACACGGTCTCCTCGACGCGCTTGAGCGTGTACTGCGGCGCCGCGCCCTCTACCTTCAGGTCCGCGAGGTCGTGGTCGCCGAGCTGGTCGAACGCGTCGTTGCGGATGTGCACCATGCGGCTCGCCAGCGACTGCCACGACGCGACAGTGAAGTCCCACGCCAGGTAGAGGCTGCCGCGTCTGATGCCCGCACGCGCCAGTGTTCGGAACACTCGACCGAAGTGCGCGGCGCGCGGCGCGCCTGCCGTGCCGTCGCGGAACGCCTTGAAGCCGGCGCTCGGCGCGATCGCGCGCCCCTGCGCGTCCTTCGTGCCGCGCAGGGCGACGATGTAGCGGCGGCCCTCGCGGAAGTTCTTCGCGGGCCGGATCAGCAGCGCGGGGTAGTCGACGGACTGGTCGAGCTCGGTCCAGATCGGCCACCGCCTGCCGCTCGCCGCGTCGATCACGACGACCGGCGCGTCGCGGCCCGCGTACGCGCCGATGTCCGTGATCGGAACCGCGCCCGTGCGCTTCAGGTCCAGGCCCGGCACGTAGGTGACGATCTGCGACCCCGGCGAGAACCCGTCGGCGCGGTTCCAGTCGGTCGGATCGATCGGCTTGCCCGCGACGTTGCGCGGCATCGAAGTGATGTCGAACCCGACGCGCCGCCCGGTCGGCGTGGATGCGTCCTTCGTCGTGAAGTAGTCGTTCGGGAACGGCAGCATGCAGGCCGACGGGTCGATCGGGTCGCAGCCCGCTGCGGACGCGGGCGCGGCGAGGACGACCGCCACGAAGGCGGCGGCGAGCAGGCGCATGCCAGCCAAGACGAACGCCGCACCGGAAACTTGCTCAGTCGAGCGGGTCGCGCAGGACCGGGCACGACATGCAGCGCGGGCCGCCGCGACCGGTGCCGAGCTCGCTGCCGGGGATCGCGACGACCTCGATCCCGGCGTCGCGCAGGCGCGCATTGGTCTCGCGGTTGCGCTCGTAGGCGACGACGGTGCCCGGCCCGAGCGCGAGCGTGTTGTTGCCGTCGTCCCACTGCTCCCGCTCCGCGGTGACCGGATCGAGGCCGGTGTCGATCACGCGCAGCCGCCCGATCCCCATCGCGCGCGCAGCCGCGTCGAGGAACGGCGCCGGCCCGCCGACGCGGCCGTCGGGTGTGAGCGTGAACGCCGTCAGCGTGTGCGCGATCTGCGGGTACATCACGACGGCGTCGCGGTCGACCATCGTGCAGATCGTGTCCAGGTGCATCGTCGCGCGGTCCTGCGCGATCGGCACGGCGAGCACGGTGCGGGCCGCGCCCGACGCGAACAGGCGCTGCGCGAAGCTCTCCGCCCCGGCCGGCCGCGTTCGCTGCCCGACACCGACGGCCAGCACGCCGTCGGCGAGGCACAGCACGTCGCCGCCCTCGACCCAGGCGTCGTCGTCGTCGGCGCCGTAGAGAACCTCGGTCCCGGCGAAGCGCGGATGGTGGCGGTAGATCGCGGCGGTGATCGTGCTCTCGCGCCGGCGCGCGGGCAGCGCGAGGCGGCCGACCGCGACGCCGCCCGTCAGCCAGACGCTCGAGTCGCGCGTGAACAGCAGGTTCGGCAGCGGCCGGACGATGAACTCCTGCGCGTCGGTCATCGCGTCCATCAGGCCGCCTCGCACCGGCAGCTCGCCGTGGGCGATCCCGGCCATCAGCGCACGCGCGAGCTGCGGGCTCGGCAGCTCGGCGAGGTGGTCGCGCAGCGCGGGCGCGAGCGTCGGGCCGATGTCCTGCGGGCGCAGCGCCGCGTCGAGCAGCTCGTCGCGCGCGCCGCCGGCCTCGAGCGTCTCGGTGAGCAGGTCGGCGAGGTAGAGCACCTCCACGGCGCGCTCACGCAGCTGGTCGGCGAACGTGTCGTGCTCGGCCTGCGCGCGCTCGACCCATGGCACGCCGTCGAACAGCAGCTCGTCGTTGTTGCGCGGCGTGAGCCGCCGCAGCTCGTCGCCCGGGCGGTGCAGGATCACGGTGCGCAGGCGCCCGACCTCGCTGCCCACGCCGTGTTCCTGGCCCGACACGGCACGAGTCTATGCCTGGCGCCGCAGCGCTCGCCTGAAATACTGATTGCACATGCAACAGTTGCGTGTCGAGTACCTGGAGCCTGCTGAGCCGCTCGACGAGCAGGTCGACCCGCGGCAGCTTCGCCGCCGGGCGGTTGAGGCGATCGGCCTGCTGGCGCTGCTCGCGGCGATCGCGCTGTTCGCGCCGGGGCTCGGCGAGGTGCGGTCGAAGCTCGGCGACGCGGACCTGGGTTGGCTCGTCGCCGGGGTCGTGCTCGAGGGCCTGTCGTGCATCTCGTACGTCGTGATGTTCAAGCCGGTCTTCTGCGAGCGCATGACGTGGCGGTCCGCGACCGAGCTCGGGTTCTCCGAGCTGGCGATCGGGTCGCTCGTCCCCGCCAGCGGCGCCGCCGGGCTGGCGCTCGGCGCGTGGGCGTTGCGCAAGAGCGGGATGCCCGCGATCCAGATCGCGGAGCGCTCGGTCGCGTTCTTCACGATCAAGAGCGCGGCGAACTTCATCGCCGTCGCGGTGCTCGGCGTCCTGATGTTCCTCGGCCTCGGGCCGTCGCTGTCGCCGCTGCTGACGATCCTGCCCGCGGCGCTGTCGATGCTGGCGATCGCCGGCGTGGTCCTGCTGCCGCGCGTCCTGCGCGAGCCCGAGCAGCTCGCCCGCCGCGGTCCCAAGTGGGCGGCCTTCGCGAAGTTCGTCGGCGCGTCCGGCGACGGCCTGCGACAGGCGGGCCGCGTGCTGCGCGGCGGCGACGTGCGCGTCATCGCCGGCTCGCTCGGCTACTGGTTCTTCGACAACCTCGTGCTGTGGGCGACGTTCCACGCGATCGGCACCACGCCACCGTTCACCGTGGTCCTCATGGCCTACCTGATCGGCCAGCTCGGAGGCCTGCTGCCGCTCCCCGGCGGCATCGGCGGCATCGACGGCGGCCTGATCGGCACGTTCATCGTGTACGGGGTCGCCGCAGCGCCGACCGCGGCCGCGGTCCTCGCCTACCGCCTGATCCTCTTCTGGCTGCCGCTGTTCGTCGGCGCGATCGCCTTCAACAGCCTGCGCAAGGGGTTCAACAACGCGGACCGGCCCGACCTCTGCGCCCCGATCCCGGTGCGGGCGAGCTAGCGCCGCAGCTCCGCCAGTCGGTGGTGGATGAGCGCGACGGCCATCGCGCCCTCGCCCACCGCGCTGCCGACCCGTTTGGTCGAGCCCGAGCGGACGTCGCCGGCGGCGAAGAGGCCCGGGATGCTCGTCTCGAGCGGGAAGGGGTCGCGGTCGGGCTCCCAGTCCTGCGGCCGGCGGCCGGCGTCGAGGAGGTCCGGGCCGGTGCAGAGGAATCCCTTCGCGTCGGTGCGCACGCCGTGGTCGGCCGCCCATCCGGTCCGCGGCGTGCCGCCGATGCAGGCGAACAGCGCCGTCGCCGGGCGCCGCAACGACGCCCCGCCCGCGTCGGTGATCGTGACGCCCGCGAGGTGGCCGCCGTCGGCGTGCAGCTCGGTGACCTGCGTCTCCAGGCGCACGTCGATCTGCGGGTGGCGCCCGATGCGCTCGACGAGGTAGGCCGACATCGACTTGGCGAGGTCGTCGCCGCGGACGACCATCGTCACGCGCGCGCCCGCGTCGCCGAGGTTCATCACCGCCTGCCCGGCCGAGTTGCCGGCGCCGATCACGACGACGTCGTCGCCGCCGCACTGCGTCGCCTCGCTGCGCCCCGCCCCGTAGTACGTGCCGCGCCCGAGCAGCTCGTCCATCCCGTCGAGCTCGAGCCGCCGCCACTGCATCCCTGGCGCGGCGAGCAGGACGTCGGCGCCGACCTCGTGGCCGCCGGCGATCTGCACCACGCTGCCCGAGGCGTCGTGACGGCCGCTGACCACGCCGCGCAGCAGGACGAGCTCGGCGCCGAACTTCTCGGCCTGGCGCCCCGCGAGCCGCGCGAGCTCCGCGCCGCCGATGCCCTCGGGGAAGCCGAAGAAGTTCTCGATCAGCGAGGTGTGCGACGCCTGGCCGCCGGGGACGTCCTCCTCGACCACGAGCGTCGACAGGCCGTCGGACGCCGCGTAGACGGCGGCGGCGAGCCCGGCGGGCCCCGCGCCGACGATCACCACGTCGTAGTGCTTCTGCGAGGGCGCGTTGGACTGGCTCCACGCCTGCGCCAGCTTCGCGATGGTCGCGCCGGTGTGGACGATCCCGGGCTCCAGCACGATCGGCAGCTCCGCGCCGACCAGCCCGCGCTCCGCCAGCAGCGCATCGGCGTCGGCGGTCCCGGCCTCGTAGTAGACGTGCGGCTGCGCCGCGCGTGTCAGGAAGTCGCGCAGCTCATGATCGGCGGGCTCGAGCCCGGCTCCATGGCGACCTGGTCGACGAAGCACCAGATCCAGTCCTCACCCGGCTCGAAGGATTGGATGAGCGGGTGGCTGGTGGCGTGGAAATGCTTGGTGGCGTGTTTGTTCGGGGAGGAGTCGCAGCAGCCGACGTGCCCGCAGATCAGGCAGAGCCGGAGATGGACCCAGCGGTCGCCGGTCTTGAGGCATTCCTCGCAGCCCGCGATCGGGCCCGCCGGCCCGAGGAACTCGATCTGGTCAAGGTGCGTGCAGGTCGCCATGCGCCGATGCTACGACGTGCCGAGCCCCAGCTGGTTGAGCCCGAAGCCGCCGTCCACCCCGAGCGCCTGGCCCGTGACGTATGACGCCTGCTCCGAGCACAGGAACGCGACCGCATGCGCGACCTCCGCCGGCTCCCCCATCCGCCCCATCGGCAGCGCCCCGAGCACGCGCTCGCGCACGTGCGCCGGCATCGCCAGCGCCATCTTCGTCGCGA
>VAYD01000514.1 GCA_005883905.1 Actinomycetota bacterium | reverse complement strand
CGACCGGCGGGTGAGCGACCCCGACGACGTTGCGCAGGCGGTCGGCCAGCTCGACGAGCTGACCCGCCGCCTGCGACAGGAGTGCCCGTGGGACCGCGAGCAGGACGAGCGCTCGATCGTCCCGCACACGGTCGAGGAGTCCTACGAGCTCGCCGACGCCGCGCATCGCGGTGACGACGCGAAGCTGCTCGACGAGCTCGGCGACGTCCTCTTCCAGGTCCACTTCCTGGCGCTGCTGCTCGAGGAGCGCGGCGCCGGGTCGCTGGCCGAGGTCGCCGAGCACGCGCGCCAGAAGCTGATCCGGCGCCACCCGCATGTGTTCGGGGACGTCGAGGTGGAGCACGCCGCCGAGGTCCTGCGCAACTGGGACGCGATCAAGCAGTCCGAGGAGGGCCGCGAGCCCGGAATCTTCGGCGAGGTGCCGGAGAACCTGCCGGGGCCGCTGTACGCCCGCAAGGTCCAGCGCCGCGCCGCGACGTCGGGGTTCGACTTCGACGACGTGCCCTACGAGGCGATCTCCGCGGAGCTCGAGGAGCTCGAGGCCGCGCAGTCGCGCGAGCAGCGGTTCCACGAGGCCGGCGACGTCCTGTTCGCCGCGGTCAACGTCGCGCGCAAGCTGAAGGTCGATCCGGAGCTGGCGCTGCGCGCCGCCAGCGATCGCTTCCGCGTCCGCGTCGAGGCCGCCGAGACCCTCGCGGCACGCGCGGGGCAGAGTTGGAACGATCTCTCGCCCGAGCAGCAGCTCGGTTTCTATGCGCAAGCGAGGTTGAGCGAAGCCGAATGAGCCAGATCGAGAAGGTCCATGCCCGCCAGATCCTCGATTCGCGGGGCAACCCGACGGTCGAGGTCGAGCTTGCCCTGCGGTCCGGCGCGGCCGGCCGCGCGGCGGTGCCGAGCGGCGCGTCGACCGGCGAGTTCGAAGCGACCGAGCTGCGCGACGGCGACAAGAGCGCGTACCTCGGGAAGGGCGTCTCGACGGCGGTCGGCAATGTCAACGGCGAGATCGCCCAGGCGGTCCGCGGGCTCGACGCCGAGGACCAGCAGGGGCTCGACCGCGCGCTGATCGCGCTGGACGGCACGCCGAACAAGTCGCGCCTCGGCGCCAACGCGATCCTCGGCGTGTCGCTGTCGGCCGCGCACGCGGCGGCCCGCGAGGAGGGGGTGCCGCTGTGGCGCTACCTCGGCGGCGAGGGCGCCCACGTCCTGCCCGTGCCGATGATGAACGTGCTCAACGGGGGCGCGCACGCGGACAACAAGGTCGACTTCCAGGAGTTCATGGTCGTGCCCGCCGGGGCGCCGACGTTCTCCGAGTGCCTACGGATGGGCGCCGAGGTGTTCCACGCGCTGAAGGGCACGCTGCACGACCGCGGGCTCGGGACGGCGGTCGGCGACGAGGGCGGCTTCGCGCCGGACCTCGGCTCCAACGAGGAGGCGCTGCAGATGCTGATGCGCGGCATCGAGGCGGCGGGCTACCGCGCGGGCGAGGACGTCTTCATCGCGCTGGACCCGGCCGTGAGCGAGATCCGCTCGGGCGACGTCTACGACCTCGAGCACGAGGGCCGCAGGCTCTCCTCCGACGAGCTGGCCGCGTACTGGGCCGAGCTCGCCGGCAAGTACCCGATCGTCTCGATCGAGGACGGCATGGACGAGGAGGACTGGGGCGGCTGGAAGACGCTGACCGACCGCCTCGGCGAGGGCCTGCAGCTCGTGGGCGACGACCTGTTCGTGACCAACGTCGACCGCCTGCAGCGCGGCATCGATGCCGGCGTCGCCAACTCGATCCTGATCAAGGTCAACCAGATCGGCACGCTGAGCGAGACGCTCGCTGCGATCGCCCTGGCGCGGTCGGCCGGGTACACGGCGGTCATGTCGCACCGCTCGGGTGAGACCGAGGACGATCGCCGACCTGGCGGTGGCCACCGGCTGCGGCCAGATCAAGACGGGCGCGCCCTCGCGCTCGGACCGCGTGGCGAAGTACAACCAGCTGCTGCGCATCGAGGAGTCGCTCGGGGGCGACGCCTCGTTCCCGGGCCGCAGCGTGTTCAGACGCTAGGCAGGAAACCGCGCCGCGGGCGCGAACGCAGGCCTTGATGGCCGCCGCTCGCGCCCGCCACAGCCATGCCCGGCGACCCGCTCCTCGCGCGCGCACGAAGCCGCGTGCGATCAACGGCGGCCGGATCCGGTGGGACCGCATCAGCCGGCTCGCCCTGCTCGGCGTGATGGTCGTCCTGATGGGGCTCTTCATCGGGCCCGCGCACTCGATCTACTCGACCTGGCAGAAGTCCAAGCACGAGAAGGCCGTGGTCGCGCAGCTCAAGCGCGAGAACGAGCACCTGCGGGCCCGCCGCGCCGCGTTGACGCATCCGGCGGTCCTCGAGCGCGAGGCCCGCGGCCTCGGGATGACGCGGCCGGGCGAGAAGGTGTTCGTCCTGCGCGGACTGCCGAAGTAGCGCGCCGCCGCGCGGGCGCTACCCTGCGCGCGAATGGCGCTGTTCGACACCGCGATCCAGGAATGGCAGCAGGGCACTCACCGCCTCGAGGAGGCCCCTGAGCTCGAGCGCGCGGCGCTCGAGCTCGTCGCCGACGCGACCGTCGCCGAGCTGCGCCGCCGGCTTGGCTCGGCCTACACCGTCGACGAGCTCGTCCAGCTCTACGGCGAGGGCACGAGCTGGGTCCTGGACCTCGCCTACCGCGTCGCCCCCGAGGCGCCGTGGGCCTGGGACGAGCGCACGATCGCCGGCGCTGCCTTCTACCGCTACCTGCGCGGCGCCCTCGACTTCGCCGGCGGCCGCCGGCTCGAGTCGCAGATCTAGCCGGGTGA
>VAYD01000513.1 GCA_005883905.1 Actinomycetota bacterium | reverse complement strand
CGGGTGCGACGCGTGCGCAGCGTGCGCTCGACCTTGGTGCGGTTCTTGCGCACCTCGCGCTCGAAGCGGTTGCGGGCCGTGCGGCCACGGCGCTCGAACCTGCGCAGCTCGGTCTCGAGGCGGCGCTGGCGGGCCTTGAGCTCCTTCTCGGCCTTCTCGCGGCTCGTGTAGAGCTCGCTCAGGTCGCCGACGGTCTCGACGACGCGGTCACGAGCGACGAGGCCCGCGCCGAGCGGGATGAGGACGGCCTTCTCGGCGTACTCGGTCGCGTAATCGACCGGCGTCTTCTGCGCCTCGGCGCGTGTCGCGGCGGCCTTCTTGGCGGCAGCCGAGCGCTTGCGCGCAGCAGCGCTGCGGGTGTCCCTCTCCGGGGTCGATCGGGGATTCAGAAGTCCTGTGCGTCCGACGAACCTACCATCGAACACATGTTTGTAAACCCCCGAACGAGTTCGGTTACAAGGCGCTCACACGTTCGTGTCAGCCGGACGTCACCGCAGGAACGCGCGTTCGCTCGAGCCACTGCGGCGGGTCCTTCAGTTCCGCCGCCGTCGGCAGGAGCTCGGGCGCGGTCCAGGCGATGTTGAGGCGCTGGATCCCGCCGTCCTTCACGACCGCATCGCAGAACGCCTTGCCTGTCTCGTACTGCGCGAGCTTCATGTCGAGGCCGATCAGCCGCTCGAGCAGCCGCACGAGCGGCGAGCGGTCGGCCCGCCTGCGGTTCATCGCGCTGCGCAACGCCGGGAGGTTGGGCAGCACCGACTCGCCGACGGAGTCCATCACATGCTCGGCGTGGCCCTCGATCAGCGCCATCACCGCCTGGATCCGGTCGAGGATCGCACGGCGCTCCGGACCCGCGACCGCCGTGACGAGCCCGCCCTCGCGCAGCCGGTCGCCGAGGCCGCGCAGATCGTCGAGCGAGGGCAGCGACAGGGCGTTCTTGAGGTCGAGCTTGAGCTCGAGCGACGCGACGAGCTCGGTCAGCATGCCGGCCACGTGGGCACGCAGCCACGGCACGCCGGCGAACTGGACGGCGTGCGTGACCTCGTGGAAGGCGACCCACGAGAGCAGCTCGTCGAGGTCAGCGTCGAGCGCGTTCGCGGCGTCCGCGAGGTTCGGCGCCACGAACAGCAGCCGCGGCGGGTAGTCGGGGTCCAGGAGCTGCAGCTCGTACTGCCCGAGCACGCGGCGCGCGAGATAACCGCTCAGCGCGCCCACCTCGACGGCGATGACGGCGCCGCCGGCCGCGCGGACCGGCCCGGCGCCCGCGGGCCCGTCGCTCAGCGCGCGCTCGAGCAGGGGGTCGAGGGTCGCCTGCATCCCCGCGAGGTTGAGCTCGAGCCACAGGTGCCGGTCGACCGCCTCGGGCGGCGGCAGCGCCGAGGCCGGCGTCAACCGCGCGTACGCCGCGACGCGGGTCGCCGCGTCCTCGCAGCGAGCGGACAGATCGCCGGGCAGCAGGGCCTCCGGCGGCGAGCCGGCGACCTGGTCGGCAAGGCGGCGGGCAAGGTTCCAGTCGACCATCTACCTCTCCATGGTGCCCGCTTGCGTCGCCGGCAACCCGGCGAGCTCCTCGGGCGCCTCCGGGGTACGCGCCGCAACCACCGGCGCCCGCGGCTCGAGGTCCAGCGGCGCGCCGAGCGGATGCTCCATCCCGGTGAACCGCACCAGCCCGCCGGACTCGCGCACGATCAGCTGCGCCGCCGCGCAGTCGACCGCTCGCGACTTCCACAGCGTCGCCATGCCGTCGACGCGCGTCTCGGCCACCTGGCAGAGCGAGATCGCGATCGAGCCCATGGCGCGCACGCGGTGGGCGACGTCGCACAGCGCATCCGAGGAGGCGGCCAGCCAGCGCGGGTCGGCCGACTCGATCGCGATCAGCTCGAGCTTGCCGTCCGCCGTGCGCCGCTGCGGCTGAGGGCGCACCGGCTGGTCGTCGAGCAGCGCCCCGCCGCCGAGCTCGGCGCGCCACTCCTCGCCCGGCCCGAGGTCGAACACGTAACCGAACTGCACGTCGGCCATCGTCGGCCCGTCGGCCACCGCGATCGAGAGCGCGTGGTGGGTCAGCCCGCGCTTGGCGTTCATCGAGCCGTCGATCGGGTCGATCACGACCAGCACGCTGTCCGCGCCGAAGTCGACCACGCCGCGCTCCTCGGAGACCGCGGTGAAGCGCGCGCCGGCGTCATGGAGGTGCTCGAGCTGCTCGAAGACGATGTCCTCGGCCTGCTGGTCTCGATCACGCGCTCGCGACTCGTCGGGTGCTCGCGCAGCACCGCCCGGAGGCCCGCGACTGCGGCGCGGCAGGCGCCGAGCCAGTCCGCCTGCGACACCGCCGGGGAGCTTGCCATGCGCGCCATATCCTAAGGAGGTGCCGCCGCTCACCCCGATCCAGCGCAGCGCCGTCGAGCATGCCGACGGGCCGCTGGCGATCGTCGGCGGTCCCGGCACCGGCAAGACGACGGTGCTCGTCGAGCGCTTCGCGTGGCTGTGCGGGGCGCCCGACGCGATCCTCGTGCTGACCGGCGACGCCGAGGGCCTGCGCCCGCGCATCGAGGAGCGCCTGGAACACGGCTTCGAGGAGCTCCACGTCTACACCGTCCCCGGGTTCTGCTCGCGCCTGCTGCACGACGAGGCGATCGAAGCCGGGCTCAGCCCGTTCGTGGCGACGGCGTCGGTGGCCGACCGCCTGGCGATGCTGCTCGACCGCATCGACGAGCTGAGCGTCCGCCTGCACGACTTCCGCGGCAGCCCCGCCGCGATGCTCGCCGGGCTCGTCGCGCGGATCGACCGGCTCAAGGACCAGACGATCAGCGCACAGGCATACGCGGACTGGGCGGCAGGGCAGGAGGACGAGCGCGAGCGCGAGTTCGCCCAGATCTACGCCGCGCACGACCGGATGCTGAACGAGCAGGCGCTGCTCGACGAGGGCGAGCTGGTGCTGCGCGCGACGGCGCTGCTCGAAGGCAACGCGCGCGTCCGCGAGCGCACGCGGGCGCGCTTCGCCCACGTGTTGGTCGACGACGTCGAGGAGCTGACGGCCGCGCAGCGCAGGCTGCTCGAGCTCGGACCCACCGCCTTAGGCGGCGTGTGCCCCGGCGATTCGCTGACGGTGACGTCGTCCGAACCCGTCGATCTCCCCGCGATCGAGCTCGACCGGTCGCTGCGCTGCCGCGAGAGCATCCTCGTGGCCGCCGGCTCCGATGCGTCGGGCGAGCCCGGCGGCGACGTACGCTTCTGGCGCTGCGCCAACGAGCGCGCGCAGGCACAGGCGGTCGCCGCGGAGATCGCACGGCTGCTGCGCGAGGGCGTCGCGCCCGGGGGGATGGCGGTGCTCGTGCGCTCGGTGCGCAACGAGGGCCAGACGGTCGCCGTGGCGCTCGAGGAGCGCGCGGTGCCGCACCGGCTCGTCGGCGACTCGGCGTTCTTCCAGCGCGCGGAGGTGCGCGACGTGCTGGCGTGGCTGCGCCTCCTGGTCGACCCCGCCGACGCCGGCGCCGTGGTCCGCGCGCTCGCGCGCCCGCCGGTCGAGCTGCGCTCCGTGGACCTCGCGCGCTGCATCCAGATCGCGCGCCGGCGCAAGCTCGACATGGTGAGCGCGCTGGTCGCCGCGACCGAGTCGCCGCAGCTGCCGCCAGAGGCACGCGAGCGGATCCTGGCGTTCCTCAAGCTGCACCGCGCGGCGGCGCGCGCGCTCGACAGCACGCGGCCGGACCTCTTCGTGCATCGGCTGATCGAGCGCCTCGGGCTGCGCCGGCAGCAGCTGTTCTCCGCGCAGGCCGACGTCGTCGAGCGGCTGCGCAACCTCTCGCGCCTGGGCGAGATGGCGACCTCCTACGTGCGCCGCTCCCCGCAGGCGACGCC
>VAYD01000512.1 GCA_005883905.1 Actinomycetota bacterium | reverse complement strand
CGAGCAGGTCGCGCACGAGCGCGGTCATCGAGCGGCTCGAGGAGACGATCCGCTCGGCGAGCATCGCCTCCTGCTCCTTCTCGGTCCCGAGGCGGCGCTGCAGCAGCTCGGCGTGCATGCCGATCGTGGCGAGCGGTCCCTGCAGGTCGTGCGACGCCACGGCCGCATAGTCCTCGAGATCGCGGTTGGAGCGCTCGAGCTCCGCCGTGCGGCCCTGGAGCTGCTCGGTCATCGCATTGAACGCACGGCCCAGGCGGCCGATCTCGTCCTGGCGGGGGCTGCGCACGCGGACCGTCAGGTCGCCGCCCGCGACGGCCTCCGTCGCGCGCGTCACGTCCTCGACGGGGCGCAGGATGAAGCGCCGCAGCGCCAGCGCGACGAGCGCCGTGAGCCCGAGCGCGAGGATCGCGCCGCCGATGCCCAGCACGCGCCCGAGGTGCGAGCGGTGCTCGGCGCGGCGCTCGCGCTCGCGCGCGACGGCGCGCTCGCGCGCGTAGAGCGCGTCGAACGCGTCGCGGATCTGCGCCACGCGCGCACGGCCGTTGGAGTTGACGATGATCGCCCGCGCCGCCTGCGGGCGGTCGAGCGCGATGCCCAGCAGCGGCACCGCCCACAGCGAGATGTAGTCGTCGATCGCCTCCGAGATGCGGTTGACCTGCGCCTCCTCCATCTGGTCGCCCTTGACGAGCGAGCGCAGCCGGCGCAGCTGCGAGGGGTAGATGCGCCGCGAGGCGTTGTAGGGCTCGAGCGCCAGATCGGCGCCGCTGGCGACGTAGCCGCGCAGCCCGGTCTCGAGGCTGTTCACCGACTTCTCGAGCTGCGCGCCCGCGGTGATCGCCTGCTGCGAGCGCAGCGCCAGCCGCCCCGCGTCGCGCTGCTCGTTGACCGCCGACACGAGCAGCACGAACGTCGCGCTGAGGAGCACGCCGAGAAGGGCGCTGACCAGCAGCGTCCTTGCAGTGATGCTGGTGGTGATGCGTGTGGGCACGGGCGGCGGGCCCGCCGGGGGACCGGGTGGGCGCTCAGACTAGCGCCTGCGGATGAGGGTCAGCTACCGCTGGACGACGTGCTGACCATGCAAATCGCCCGCAAAATGCAGCGCATCCGGCTTGAAGTACAGGTTCCAGGACTGCCCGTCCTGGAGCATCAGCAGCACGAGGTAGTCGACGCGGTGCGCCGGGCGCCCGGAGCGCGCCGCGGCGGCGCGCACCATCCGGGCGGGCGCGCGGACGTCGACGCGCGTGTAGGGGATCGTCGGCAGGCCGGCCGCGCCCGAGCCGGCGGTCCCGAAGTCGCGCAGCCGCCCCGCCGCCGTGACCTGCACGTTGCGCGACGCGCCCGACGGGGTCACGAGCTGCGCGTCGACGCGATCGGGCGCGACGCGCAGGAGCCGCAGCCGCCCGCGACCGCTGATCCGCGCGAGCGCGTCCGCCAGCACGCGCGGGCGCAGCAGCGATGCGGGCCTCGGCGGCGGCGCGAGCCCCGCGCTTGCCGGCTGCTCGGTGGTCGGCGCCTCGGCGGCCGCGCTCTGGCTCGCCGGGTGGTCCTTGCCGCCGAGCCCGACGACCACCGCCGCCACGGCGCCGGCGACGATCAGTGCGACGACGACGACGCCGAGCGCCGTGCGGCGTGCCGGCGACGGGGCGCGCGGGGGTTCCGCGGGCTCGCCGGTCTCGTTGCCGAAGGCGTCGCGCATGAGCTGAAACGTTTCGCCTGGACGTACCATGGTGATGATGCTCTTTACGCGAAAGTCCCGCATGCCCGAGCCGGGCGAGGCGCTGCCCGGCCGCGAGGCCGAGATGACCGTCCCGGACCGCCACGACGTCCTGGGCACCCCGCTGAAGCCGCCGTTCCCCGAGGGCCTCGAGCAGGCCGTGTTCGGCCTCGGCTGCTTCTGGGGCGCCGAGCGCGTCTTCTGGGAGGCGCCGGGCGTCTACACGACCGCCGTCGGCTACGCCGGCGGCCAGACGCCCAACGCCACCTACGACGAGGTCTGCTCGGGCCGCACCGGCCACACCGAGGCCGTCCTGGTGGTCTTCGACCCCAAGCAGACGAGCTACGAGGCGATGCTGAAGCTGTTCTGGGAGAACCACGACCCGACGCAGGGGATGCGTCAGGGCAATGACGTCGGCACCCAGTACCGCTCGGCGATCTACACGTTCTCCGACGCGCAGGCGAAGGCCGCGCAGGAGAGCCGTGAGCTGTTCCAGGCGAAGCTGAGCGAGTCCGGGCACGGCGAGATCTCCACCGAGATCGCGCCATCCGCGCCCTTCTACTACGCCGAGCCCTACCACCAGCAGTACCTGTCCAAGAACCCCGGCGGCTACTGCGGCCTGGGCGGGACCGGCGTCTCGTGCCCGATCGGGCTGGCTGCGACTTAACGGCACCAACCGAAGCCGCTCATACACTGCGCATCCTGAGGAGGGTGCACATGACGAAGCGGCTGGCCGCTGTGCCGCTGCTCGTGGGGCTGATCGCTCTCGCGGGCTGCGG
>VAYD01000204.1:16963-17438 GCA_005883905.1 Actinomycetota bacterium | reverse complement strand
GCCGCGGGCGTCGTGGCAGTCGAGCCGCTGGAGATGCTGGTCGTCCCCGCGTCCGCGTTTCGCCGCTACCTCGGTGAGCGCCCCGAGGTGACGATGAAGCTCGTCAGCATGCTCAGCCGGCGCCTGCGCGACTCCGACCGCCAGCTCGTTCGCTTCGCGACATCGGACACACTCGGCCGCGTGTCCGCGCGGCTCGTCGAGCTCTGCGAGGACCACGGGGAGGCCCGGGACGGCGGCGTGCACGTCACGCTGCCGCTGACCCAGGAGGACCTCGCGGGATGGACCGGCTCCTCGATCGAGTCGACGGCCAAGGCGCTGCGGGTCCTGCGCCGGCTGCACTGGATCACCACCGCGCGCCGCTCGATCACCGTCCACGAGCTGGAGGCGTTGCGCCAGCGCGCGGGGTAGGACTAGGCTGAGGCATCACGGACGGCATCGCAATCAACGCGCAGGATGCGCTGCGGCACAGCGCGAG
>VAYD01000204.1:13158-16795 GCA_005883905.1 Actinomycetota bacterium | reverse complement strand
CCTACTTCGTGCACGTCGCGCAGACCGTGTACGAGCACGGGGGCGACCTGCTGACCGTCACCGGCGACGCATTCATCTGCCTCTGGCCGGCCGCCGACGACGAGGACCTCACGGATGCGACCGCGCGTGCGGCGCAGGCGGCGCTCGCCTTCCAGGCGGACGAGGCGCGTCATCCGACTCCGGGTGGCCGCCGGCTGCGCACCCGCATCGGGATCGCCGCCGGTGAGATCGAGATCGCCCTGGCGGGTGGCGTCAACGGGCGCTGGGAGCTGCTGCCCCACGGGGAGCCGATCGAGGCCGTGTCTGAGGCAGAGCGCATCGCGCCGGCCGGTGGCGTGGTGCTCGCTCCGTCTGCCTGGGAGCGCGTGGCGCGGTTCGCCGAGGGCGACGAGGTCAACGACTCCGGTTACGTCGCGCTGAGCGCACTCGACGTGCACCACGGGTCGTCGGCCCAGCCGGAGCGGGTGACGGACATCCCACCCGAGCTGATCGCCCCGTTCGTCCCGGCCCCGGCGCGTGGCTGGCGCGCCGAGTCGGGCACGGAATGGCTCGCCGAGCTGCGGCACGTCACCGTCGTCATGGCGCGGCTGCTCGGCGACGCGGACACGCCGGCCGAGCGCATCGAGCGCCACCAGCTGGCGGTGCGGACCTTCCAGGAGACGATCGCGCGGTTCGAGGGCGCGAGCAAGCCCGGTCTGGACAACAAGGGGCTCACGCTGTCGAGCGTGTTCGGCCTGCCGCCACGCGCGCACGAGGACGACACCGAGCGCGCGCTGCACGCTGCCGCAGCGGTACGCGAGGCGCTCGATGGACTCGGGCTGGCGTGCTCGATCGGCGTCGCGAGCGGGCGCGCCTTCTGCGGCATCTTCGGCGGCGACCTGCGGCGCGAGTACATGCTCCACGGCGACGTCACGAACCTTGCGGCGCGGCTCGCGTTCGCCGGCGACGGGGAGATCCTCTGCGACGAGATCACCGCGCACGAGGTGCGGGAACGGTTCGACTTCGAGCCGCTGCCCGCGATCACCGTGAAAGGGCGCGCCGACGCCGTGCCGATCCGCCGATTCGTGCGGACGAAGGCGCGCCGCGCGCTGCGCCATGGGGCGCTGGTCAACCGCGCGCCGGAGCGAACCGTCCTCGTCGAGCGACTCCAGCTGCTGACCGAACAGGGCGAGCGCGGCGCCGTGGTGCTCGAGGGTGACGCGGGGATCGGCAAGTCGGCGCTCCTCGCGGAGGCCGCGCGCGTGGCCGAGCAGGCGGGGGTGCGCGTGCTCACCGCGACGGCCGACGCAATCGAGCGCGCGACGGGCTACTACGCGTGGCGGCCCGTCTTCGCGGACGTGCTCGATCTGGACGGCGAGACGGAGCCGGCGGCGCTGGAGCAACGCGTGCTCGATCGGATCGACGGCGCGCCGCAGGTCAGCTCGCTGGTGCCGCTGCTCTCCAGCGTCCTGCCGGTGGCCATCCCCGACAACGAGATCACTGCCGGGATGACCGGCGACGTCCGCGCCGACAACACGACGATGCTGCTCACGCGGATCCTCTCGCGCCTCACCGGCGACGAGCCCGCGCTGCTGCTGGTCGAGGACGCGCACTGGCTCGACAGCAACTCATGGGCGCTGCTGCGCGAGGTCGTGCGGTCGGTGCCGCGGCTGCTGGTGCTCGTGTCGACGCGGGCGCCCGCGGCTGCGTCGGAGGACCACGACTGGCTGCTGACGCTCCAGCCGCTGCGGCTGACGAATCTCGCGCCCGAGCACACGACGGCGCTCGTGTGCCAACGCCTCGGCGTCGCGGACGTGCCGCCTGACCTGAGCCGCTTCGTCGAGGACCGCGTGGCCGGCCATCCGTTCTTCTGCGAGGCGCTGATCAAGACCATGCAGGAGGGCGGGATCGTCGTCGTCGAGGGCGGCGCGACCGCCGTGGTCGGCGACCTCGAGGGCCTCGACGTACCGTCCACGGTCGAGGGCGCCGTGCTGAGCCTGGTCGATCGCCTGTCGCCCGGGCAGCAGCTGGCGCTGAAGGTCGCCGCCGTCGTCGGGCGGTCGTTCTCGACGCGCACCGTCGCCGAGGTGCATCCCGTCAGCGGCGAGCGCGACGCCGTCCCGGAGGACCTGCGGGCGATGGCGGCCCTCGACCTGATCGTGCCCGAGCATGAAGACGCCGAGCCGAGCTACGCCTTCCGTCACGACATCACGCGCGAAGTCGCGTACGGCCTGCTGACCGAGTCCCAGCGCCGCCCGCTGCACCGCGCCGTCGCCGAGTGGTACGAGCGCAACCACTCGGCCGAGAGCCTCGCTCCGCACCACGCCCTGCTCGCCCATCACTGGGCCGCGGCGAACGAGCCCGCCAAGGCGGTCACGTACCTGGAGCAAGCCGGGCGCGAGGCGCTGCGCGGCGGCGCCTTCCGCGAGGCGATCCACTTCTACAAGCAGCTGCCGGGGCACGCCGCAGCGGACACCGACCCGGCGCGGCGCGCGCTGTGGGAGAAGGGCGAGGCGACCGCGGAATACTTCCTCGGCGACTTCGATCGCAGCCGCGAGCTGCTCGAGCGCGCGGTCTGCCGCCTCGACCGCGAGGTGCCGAAGGGGACGCTGCCGATCGCGCGCAGCCTGGTCTCAGCGAGCGGGAGGCAGGTCGCCCACCTGATGTTCCCGCGGCACTACCGCGATCGCCGCCGCGCGGAGAAGGCCGTGCTCGACGAGGCGGTCGACTGCTACAAGACGCTCGTCCAGATCAGCTACCTCAACGGCGAGTCGGCGGCCGAGCTGGTCTACCTGCAGTTCGCCGGCATCAACGTGGGCGAGGAGGCCGGGTCGTCCCCGGCGCTCGCGCGGGCGCTCGCGAACGCGGCCGGCGTGACCAGCCTGCTCAACATCCGCCGCGTGGCCGACCGCTACGCGGAGCGGGCTGTGCGGATGGCCGACGAGGAGGGCCAGTCCGAGGCCCTGTCCTACGTCTGGAACATCCACGCGCTGATCGAGGCGCAGCGCGGTGACTGGCGCAAGAGCATCAAGGCGAGCGACCGGGCCCTCGAGCTGTTCGGTGAGATCGGCGACTACAACCTCGAGGCCGAGCTGTGGCAGACGCGCTCGGCGCTGCACATCTGCGCCGGCGACTTCCGCGGCGCGGAGGCATGCTGGCGGCGCACGCGTGAGCTCGCGGCACGCAACTCCAATCTGCAGCTCGAGGCGTGGTCGCTGCTCGACGAGGTGCAGACGCGCCTCGGCCGCGGCGAGACCGAGCTGGCGGACGCGGCGCTCGAGGCAGCCCTGGCGATCGAGACGCCGCCGAGCGACGGCGGGACGCTGATCGAGAAGCAGTTCTGCACCGCGGGCACGCGCCTGCGCCAGGGCCGGCGCGCCGAGGCGCTGCGGGCCGCCGACGACGTGATCGAGATCGTCACGGCCAAGGCGCCGACCGGGTTCATCTTCGCGGACTTCGCCGCCGGCGCGGTGGAGATCCACCTCGACCTGCTTGCCACGGCCGAGGGCGCGGAGCGCGAGGAGCTCGAGCGCAGGGTGCGCCGCGGCTGCAAGGTGCTGCGCAAGCTCGCGTTCACCTTCCAAGGCATCCGGCCGCGCCGCTGGCTGCTCGTCGGGCGGCTGGAATCAGAACGGGGGCGCCGCGAGAAGGCGGTCGC